>JAFYFO010000220.1 GCA_017543725.1 Eubacterium sp. | reverse complement strand
GCATTTCATTTAAGCACCAATATAATATTTGGTAATCAATGCGGTGCGTCGAGGACGCCGCACCCTACAAAATTATGTGTTTTTGTTTCGTATGCATAAATATAATTGCCGTGCGCAGCACCCGAAATTCGTAATTCGTCATTCGTAATTCGTAATTAAAAAAAGCACCTTTCGGTGCTTTTAGTCGTTTGGTATAAATGCTTTATGAACTGCCGAAACCGCTCTGTCTGCGTCTTCAGCGTCGATAATAACGGAAATCTTGATTTCAGATGTTGAAATCATTTTGATATTGATTCCCCTGTCGTAAAGTGCTTCAAACATTTTTGTTGCAGTTCCGGGATGGCTTTCCATTCCTGCGCCGACAACGGAAACCTTTGCAACATTGGTGTCGCAATGAATCTGAGCGCCGTCAAGAACATCAAAATCTTTAAGAAGTTCAACGGCAACGGGTCCGTTATCCTTGCTTACCGAGAAAACGATATCCTTTGTGTTGTTTCTTCCGAAAGACTGAAGAATTATATCAACATTAATATTTTTAGCAGAGAGTTTTGAGAATATTTTGAAAGCAACGCCCGGGTTGTCATCAACTCCGAGAATTGAAACAAGAGCAACATCCGTATCTTTTGTTACACCGCGAATTAACATTTTTTCCATTTTTGTAACCTCCTTAACAATTGTTCCCGGTATGGGATTGAGCGACGATAAAACTTCAAGTTCAACCGAATATTTCTTAGCCATTTCAACTGAGCGGTTATTCAGAACCTGTGCGCCGAGAGTTGCAAGTTCAAGCATTTCATCATAGGTTATTCCCTTGAGTTTCTTTGCTCCTTCAACTTTTCTCGGGTCGGCTGTGTAAACGCCTTCAACATCTGTGAATATCTGGCATTTATCAGCGTGAAGCGCCGCCGCAATTGCAACCGCGGAAGTGTCTGAACCGCCTCTTCCGAGAGTTGTTATATCATCATATCTGTTTATTCCCTGGAAGCCTGCAACAATAACGATATTATGCTTTGCAAGTTCTGCCTGAAGCCTGTTTGGGCGAATATTCTTGATTCGCGCAGAGCCGTATACCGAATTAGTGTTGAAGCCCGCCTGCCAGCCGAGAAGGCTGATTGCAGGGCATCCGATTTTTTCAAGAGCCATTGCAAGAAGTGATATTGAAATCTCTTCCCCTGCCGCAAGTAACTGGTCCATTTCTCTTTTTGGCGCCGAAGGGTTTATTTCCTTGGCTTTTGCGATTAAATCATCCGTTGTGTCGCCCTGTGCCGAAACAACAACAACAACGTCGTTGCCCTGCTTATATGTGTTTGCAACAATGTTGGCAACATTCATAACGCGCGCCGCGTCTGCAACGGAAGAACCGCCGAATTTCTGAACAATAAGTGCCATAGTACCTCCTATTCAAATGGAAAATTAAAAATTGAAAGTTGATAATTTCGGGCGGCACATCCGCACCTGACTATATAATTGGTAAGGCAGAGCCTCCCGCAATTTCCATTCTCCATTTTCAATTCTGATTAGTAGTTAGTTACTTTAATAATATTGATAACCTCAAAACCTTCAAGGCGTTTTTTGAGTTCATTTTCCGTCATAATATCAGTTATAAACGCTTTTTCATCGCTCGGCTGACCGATTCTGCTGAGGAATTTAACCTCGCCGAAAGCGTTCTTTATTTTGCTTTCGCTTGCCTTTGCGCGAACATAAAACGGCATTTCAAGATATTCTTTGTAGTCAACAACATAATCAGGCGCGCCTTCGCCCCATCCAAAGAATTTCTTTCTGTTAATATGCTTAACGCAGTCAACCATGTCGGCAACAACCGCTGAAGCGGTCGGAAGTTTTCCTGCGCCGGGTCCGTAGAAGCAAACATCGCCGACAGCGTCTCCGCGAACAAGAATTGCATTGAAAACTCCGTTGACGCTTGCAAGTTGGGAGCCGCTGAAAACAACAGCGGGGCTGACAAAAGCGGCAATCCTGTTTTCGCTGATATATTTAATCTGACCGAGAAGTTTTATATAACCTTTTGCGCTTGCGATATATGAAACATCCTCAAGAGTTATGTTTGATATTCCCTCTGTTTCAACCTGATTGGGATAAACATGCTTTCCGAAAGCAAGCGAAGCGAGAATACAAACCTTTCTGCACGCGTCAAAGCCCTCAACATCAGCGGTCGGGTCTTTTTCGGCATAGCCGTTATCCTGAGCAAGTTTGAGCGCGTCTGCAAAAGTCATTCCGTCTTCAATCATTTTGGTTAAAATGAAATTGGTTGTTCCGTTCAATATGCCTGCAATACCCTCAATATTGTTTGCAACAAGGCACTGCGACATCGGGCGGATAATCGGTATTCCGCCGCCGACGGAAGCCTCAAAAAGATAGTTTGCTCCGCTTTCCTCAGCCGCCGCAAGAAGTTCGGGGCCTTTTTGCGCAACAAGTTCTTTATTTGATGAAACAACGCTCTTGCCCGCTTTGAGAAGTTTCATAGTGAAATCAAATGCGGGATTAACTCCGCCCATTGTTTCCGCAACAACTCTGATTTCGGGGTCGTTCAATATTTCGTTGAAATCCTTTGTGAAAAGCGCTTCGTGAGAATCGCCCGGGAAATCGCGCAAATCAAGGATTTTTGCAACCTCCATTTTTTCGCCGTTTGTTCCTTTTGAAATTGAAGCCTCGTGGGATTCGATAACCTCAACAACGCCGGAACCAACCGTTCCGTATCCCATAACTGCTATTTTCATATATTTTGCCTCCACTGTTAAATCAGGAAATACCCGCTGATTTAACGCCTTTTAAACTGCTGATTTTTTTGATTATATCTTCACTCAGTCCCTCT
>JAFYFO010000002.1 GCA_017543725.1 Eubacterium sp. | reverse complement strand
GATTTCTTCGGGAAAAACTTTTTCCTCGGTTTTTGGAGAATCTCTCTGCCATCTTGCAGATAATGATTTCAGATTCTGCGCAGTAACCGCCGCTATGGCTTCGGGAACGGGTCTTGAAGAATTTTCAAAAAAATTCCCAAAGAGATTTTTCGATGTCGGAATTGCGGAACAGCACGCTGTAACATTTTCCGCAGGACTTGCAAGAAACGGACTCATTCCTGTTTTTGCAGTTTATTCAACCTTCCTTCAGCGCTCATACGACCAACTTATCCACGATGTTGCAATGCAGAATCTGAAAGTTATTTTCGGAATAGACAGAGCGGGCTTCGTTGGTGAAGACGGCGAGAGCCATCAGGGCGTTTTTGATACGGCGTATCTTATGAGCGTTCCGGGTTTAACTGTTTTCGCTCCCGCATATTATGATGAACTTTCATCAATGCTCTATCAGGCTGCGTATAAAGAGCCCCTTTCATCTGCAATAAGATATCCGAGGGGCAGTGAAGGCGAAAAACCCGAGGGATATAATTATAATAAAGAAAACTACTGTGTTTTCGGCGATTCAAAAAATGCCGAAACCGCAATTGTAACTTATTCGCGTGAATTTTCCGAGTGCTATAAAGCGTATGAGAAATTAATAAGCGTTCATTCGGAAAAAGTTTGCGTTGTTAAACTCAATAAAATCAAACCGATTGATGAAAACTCGGTTAAAGAACTCGAAAATGTGCGCAATATTCTTTTTGCCGAAGAGGGAATTAAAAACGGCTCCGTCGGAGAAGTTTTTGCCTCAATGCTGAAAGAAAAAGGAAACAGCGCGGAGTTCAGACATATTGCCGTTGAAGGATTTGTTAAGCAGGCAAGCGTTGCCTCGCAGTTAAAGAAATATAAACTCGATTGCGATTCAATTGTTGAAGAGGTGCTCGGTTTTGGCAAATAAAATAAGGCTCGATGTTGCCGTTTTCGAAGGCGGATACGCTCCGTCAAGGGAAAAGGCAAAAGCAATTATTATGGCGGGTCAGGTTTATGTTAACAATCAGAAAGCCGATAAGGCAGGAACAATGATTAATGAAGACGATAAACTTGAAGTTCGCTCAAACCCCCTGAAGTATGTTTCGAGGGGCGGTTTAAAACTTGAAAAGGCAATGCAGGCGTTTCCTATTGATTTAAAGGGCAAAATCTGTATGGATGTCGGCGCTTCAACCGGGGGTTTCACCGATTGTATGCTGCAAAACGGCGCAGTAAAAGTATACAGTATAGATGTCGGATACGGTCAACTTGCATGGAAACTCAGATGTGATGAAAGAGTTGTTAATCTTGAAAGAACAAATTTCAGATATGTAAACCGTGAGCAAGTTAAGGAAGATATTGATTTTTCAAGCGTTGATGTTTCCTTTATTTCACTCAGGCATATTCTTCCCGTGCTTCATTCCTTGCTCAAAGAGGGCGGCAGCGTCGTTTGTCTGATAAAACCGCAGTTCGAAGCAGGTAAGGATAAAGTCGGCAAAAAAGGCGTTGTGCGCGACAGGAGCGTTCAAATTGAAGATGTAAAAAGCGTTATTGAAATGTGCATATCAAACGTATTTTCAGTCAGGGGACTTGATTTTTCCCCGGTTAAAGGTCCGGAGGGCAATATAGAATATCTTATATACTTAATAAACGACGGAAAAGACGAAATAGCGCAAGGCATTAATCCTGATGAGGTTGTCTGCGCTTCCCACAGTGAATTGGATAAATAGTTATGAAAATTTCTGTTTTTAGCAATATGAATAAAGAGCAGAATTATCATATTTCAAAAGGTGTTATTAACTATCTTATGAAATTCTGCGAAAAAATCTATATCAGCAAAGATTTCAGCGATAAATTTGACGGAGGAGTTTTCCCTGTTGAAAACAGCGAAATGATGCGCCTTTGCGACCTTGCAATCGCAATCGGAGGCGACGGAACAACTCTTGAAGTTGCAAAAGAAGCGTCTTTCCTTGATAAGATGGTTCTCGGCATAAATCTCGGCAGGCTCGGTTTTATGAGCGGTCTTGAAAAAGATGAACTCTCAATGCTTGAGCGCCTTGAAAAGTGCGAATTTTCCGTTGATGAAAGAATGATGATTAAGGCGAGCGTTTATAAGGGTGATAAACTTGTTTCGGAGCATCACTGTCTTAACGACGCAGTTATAACAAGGGGCGGTTATGCAAGGCTTCTTGATATAAATGTTATGTGCGAGGGAAGGCTTGTTACTCAGACGAGAGCGGACGGAATGATTATTTCAACGCCGACAGGCTCAACGGCATACTCTATGGCTGCCGGAGGTCCTGTTTTAAGTCCCGATAACTCCTGCTTTGTTGTCACTCCGATTTGTCCCCATTCTCTGCTCAATAGAAGCGTTGTTTTATCCTCGGATAAAGAACTTGAACTCATTGTTGAAAACGATATAAATAACAACTCCTTCCTTTCAATCGACGGAAAAGAATCCGTTCCGATTGACGAAGAATCAAAAATTGTTATAGAAAAATCGCAGTATACTGCAAAACTTATAAAGATTAAACCCGATAATTTTTATGAAATTCTAAATAAGAAGATTATTGAAAGGCGATAAAATTATGAAAAAACGCAGACAGGCAAAGATTTTTGAATTGATATCCTCAAACGATATTGAAACTCAGGAAGAATTGCAGGAACTTCTGATTCAGCACGGTTTTGAAGTAACTCAGGCGACTATTTCACGCGATATAAAAGAATTGCGCCTTGTTAAAGAATTATCTTCAACAGGAAAATATTATTATTCAACCGGAAAAAGAAACTATGAAAACACCCAGCGAAGAGCGGGCGGAATTTTCAATGAATCCATTATCAGCATAAATTATGCTATGAATACTGTTGTTATCAAATGCTTTGCAGGAATGGCAAACGCCGTTTGCGCGGCAATTGATTC
Source organism: Eubacterium sp. (assembly GCA_017543725.1). Taxonomy (GTDB): domain Bacteria; phylum Bacillota; class Clostridia; order Oscillospirales; family Acutalibacteraceae; genus Eubacterium_R. Next base: position 2,119 of record JAFYFO010000002.1, on the reverse strand, counting down.
AATGGAACTTGAAGCGGTTTTAGGCTCAATTGCAGGGGACGATACTATTTTCATTCTCTGCGCAAATGAAAACACTGCTATGAATTTCACATATAGTTTGAGGAAGATGTTAAATGCTTAAAAGCCTTAGTATTGAAAATATCGCGGTTATCGAAAAAGCCGAAATAGAGTTTTCAGAGGGCTTCAATGTTTTGACAGGCGAAACAGGCGCGGGAAAATCAATTCTTGTTGATTCAATCAGCGCTGTTCTCGGAGAGCGAACTTCAAAGGAACTTGTTCGAAACGGAGCGGAAAACGCATATGTTTACGCCTGCTTTGAAGATGTTTCAAAGGATGTTCAAAGAAAACTCAGCGAATTTGATATACCGCTTGAAGACGGTGTTCTGATTATTTCAAGAAAAATATCCGCTCAGGGAAAATCCTCCTGCAAAATAAACGGACGAAATGTCAGCGTTTCAATGCTCAGGGAAATCGGAGTTTTGCTTGTCAATATCCACGGTCAGCACGATTCCCAGGCGCTGTTGAATTCTGATTACCACTATAAATTCCTTGATTTAACAGGCTCTGATGCTTCGTTTATCGAGGAATATAAAAAGTCTTTTAAAGAACTTGTTTCTGTCAGAAAACGCCTCAAATCGCTGACAGCGGACGCAGACACAAAGGACCGTGAACTTGAAATTCTCGAATACCAAATAAAAGAGATTGAAAGCGCCGATATTAAAATCGGCGAGATAGAAAAACTCAGCGAAAGAAAAAAGATTATTCAAAACTCTCAGTCAATCGCCGGGACGCTCAGAGGAGTTCTGGCGTATATCAGCGGCGATGATGAAACTGCGGGAATTGAAAATCTTGTCGGCAGCGCAATCGCCGAAATCAAGGGACTTAGCGACTTTGATTCGGATTTCAAAAAATCAAATGAAATTCTTTATTCTGTTTCCGACAGCGTTGAAAGACTTAAAGATATCTGCAACTTAAAACTTTCCGAAATTGATTTCAGCGAAAACGAACTTGAAAGTGTTGAAGAAAGACTTAATCTTATTCTGAATATAACCTCAAAATACGGAGGAAGTGAAGAAGCGGCGATTGCTTTTCTTGAAAATGCAAAAGAGAAAAAGAGGCTCTTTGATAATTCCGATGAAGAACTTGAAAAACTCAATAATCAATATGATTATCTGTTTTCACAAACTCTTTCCCTTGCCGAAAAACTTTCCGAATACAGAAAAGTTCTTGCAAAAAAACTTGAAGAGGATGTAACCGAGCAGTTGATTTTCCTTGATATGCCGAAAATCCGATTCAAGGTTAATTTTGAAAAGGGAAATCTTTCATCAAACGGATTCGACAGAATTGAGTTTCTCATTTCAACCAATCCCGGCGAACCGCCCAAAGCCCTTTCAAAGATTGCCTCGGGCGGCGAACTTTCAAGAATTATGCTTGCAATAAAGAATATTCTTGCAGGAAACGACAGCGTCGGAACGCTCATTTTCGATGAAATTGATACGGGGGTCAGCGGAAGAGCAAGCAGAAAAATCGGCTTGAAACTAAAGGAAGTCAGCAATATGACCCAGGTTATCTGCGTAACTCACTCTGCGCAGATTGCTTCCCTTGCTCAGACCCATCTGCAAATAAGCAAAAAATTTGAAAACGAAAGAACATACACTCAGGTTAATAAACTTGATTTCGAGCAGCGCAAATATGAACTTGCAAGAATTATGGGCGGTCTTGAAATAACAGATAATCTGCTTCAATCGGCAGAGGATTTACTTAATAATTAAACAGTTTTGGAGGACATATTATGGGAATTTATGAAGAACTGATTGAAAGAGGGCTGATTGCCCAGGTAACAAATGAAGAAGAAATCAGAGAAATGGTCAACAGCGGAAAAGCCAGATTCTATATCGGTTTTGATTGCACTGCCGACAGCCTTACTGCGGGTCATTTTATGGCTTTAACTCTTATGAAAAGGCTTCAGATGGCAGGAAATCAGCCGATTGCTTTAATCGGCGGCGGAACAACTATGATTGGCGACCCCTCGGGCAGAAGCGATATGAGAAAAATGCTCACCCGTGAGGATATCGACCATAATGCGGAATGTTTCAAAAAGCAGATGGAGCGCTTCATT
>JAFYFO010000219.1 GCA_017543725.1 Eubacterium sp. | reverse complement strand
CCGTCGAAAAAGCCGTTAACAACAGTGTGCGTCAGCCTTATGGGGGATATGATTTTTTCAATATTGTCTATGTCAAACAGGCTCTTTGCATATTTCATTGAAATAATGGTCCTGTTTAAATTCATTTTTTCACATATTGATTTTTGAATTCTTTCAATAACGGAGTAATCAACAACAACATCGTTTGTTAAAACTATTTCAAGGGTTCTGCTTTCTTTTGTAACCCGCATTTCAAGAATTGCCGCGTTTGCAACAGTTTGCAAATCGCTTTCATTTATGTAGTTTGAAAAATATTTATAAAATTCATTCATTACAGTTTATCAATCTCTTTCATCAATTCATCAAGCAAATCTTTTTCGTCAACTTTTCTGAGGATTTCGCCTTTTTTAAATATCAGACCGCAGCCGTCGCCGCCCGCAATTCCGATATCGGCTTCTTTTGCTTCACCTGGACCGTTAACAACGCATCCCATAACTGCAACTTTAATCGGCTTTTTGCAGTTTCTCAGCCTTTCTTCAACCTGCTTTGCAAGAGAAACCAAATCAATCTTTGTTCTTCCGCAGGTCGGGCAGGAAATGAGATAGGGGCAATCGGTTTTTATGCCGAGAGCCTTTAATATATCAAATGCGGCATAAACTTCTTTAACAGGATTATCCGTCAGGCTGACTCTTATCGTGTCGCCTATTCCGTGAGCAAGAAGGGAGCCTATTCCGATTGAGGATTTAATTATTCCCATTCTTTCCGTTCCTGCTTCGGTTACTCCGAGATGGAGCGGATAATCGCATTTTTCAGCGGCTGTTTCATATGCCTTTATCATTGTTTTAACATTTGAAGATTTAATCGAAATAACTATATCGTCAAAATCAAATTTTTCAAGAAGAGAAGCGTGATAAAGCGCGCTTTCAACCATTGCTTCGGGAGTCGGAGAGCCGTATCTTGCAAGTATTTCTTTTTCAAGCGAGCCTGAATTAACGCCGATACGAATGGGAATCTGCTTTTGATTGCAGATATCCGCAACCGCTTTAACCCTGCTTTCGTCGCCGATATTACCGGGATTGATTCTGATTTTATCTATTCCCCTCTCAGCCGCTCCGATAGCAAGACGATAATCAAAATGGATATCCGCAACAAGGGGCACACAAACAGCCTCTTTTATCGGCTCAATCAGAGCAAGCGCCTTTTCATCGGGAATCGCAAAGCGGATAACTTCACATCCCGCTTCTTCAAGTTCTTTTGCTTGCTTAACGCTTCCTTCAATATCGCTTGCAGGGATATTGAGCATACTCTGAACAAGTATTTTTGAATCACCGCCAAGAGTTGTGTTGCCAAGTTTTATTTTTTTACTGATTCTGTTCATATTAAACCTCAACAAGATAGAATTACTAATTACGAGTTACGAATTACGAATTTCGGTTTCTCGCTTCGCTCAGTCAATAAGTTGTTTTCCATATCAAGAGTTCGTTTCATTTCAACTCCTCGATATGTTTTTTCAAATTGTGAACTGTGAATTACAAGTTACGAATTTTCGATTTCTCGCTTCGCTCAGTCAATAAGTTGTTTTCCATATCAGGAGTTCGTTTCGTTTTTACTCTCTGATGTTTTTATTATACTGCTGATTATTCTGTACAACTCTTTAGCATCTGAATATATAGATTCAAATGCTTTCTTTTCAATATAGTCTGTTCTGTATAACAGTTCCAGCCAGTACATTGTTTCAGATATTTCTTTTCTTGATATCGACATCTTCGATATGAAATCGCTGTTACTTTGAGCATTTTGTGATTCGGCAATGTTTGCTCCAACGCTTGTTCCGCTCCTCAGCAACTGTTTTGATAAAATATATTCTTTTTACTCTTTTTTAAGATATTTGTAGAGATTTACTATT
>JAFYFO010000218.1 GCA_017543725.1 Eubacterium sp. | reverse complement strand
TTGTAAATTTTAAGGAGGAAATTCCAATGGCAAAAGAACATTTTAACCGTACCAAACCGCACGTAAATATTGGTACAATCGGTCACGTTGACCATGGTAAGACAACTCTTACTGCTGCTATCACAAAGTATCTTGCTAATAAGGGCTATGCAAAGTTTGAAGACTATGCAGATATCGATAAGGCTCCTGAAGAGAGAGAACGTGGTATCACAATCAACACAGCTCACGTTGAGTATGAAACAGACGCTCGTCACTATGCTCACGTTGACTGCCCAGGCCACGCTGACTATATCAAGAACATGATCACCGGTGTTGCTCAGATGGATGGTGCTATCCTTGTTATCGCAGCAACAGACGGACCTATGGCTCAGACTAAGGAGCACCTTCTCCTTGCTCGTCAGGTTGGCGTTCCGGCAATCATTGTATTCCTTAACAAGACTGACCAGGTTGACGACGAAGAACTTCTTGAACTTGTTGAAATGGAAGTTCGTGACACTCTTGCTGAGTATGAGTTCGATGAGGACTGCCCGATTATCAAGGGTTCTGCTCTTCTTGCTCTTAACGCTACATCAAACGACGATCCTGCTTGCGCTTGCATCGGCGAACTTATGGATGCTGTTGACTCTTATATCCCGACTCCCGACCGTAAGGCAGACCTTCCCTTCCTTATGCCTGTTGAAGACGTTTTCACAATCACAGGTCGTGGAACAGTTGCAACCGGTAGAGTTGAAAGAGGCCAGTTAAAGACAAACGATACAGTTGAGATGGTTGGTCTTGAAGACGAAATCAGATCAACAGTCTGCACAGGTATCGAAATGTTCAGAAAGATTCTTGACTACGCTGAGGCTGGAGATAACGTAGGTTGCCTCCTTCGTGGTGTTCAGAGAACCGATATCAAGAGAGGCCAGGTTCTTGCTGCTCCCGGTTCAATCAAACCCCACACCAAGTTCACAGGTCAGGTTTACGTTCTTTCAAAGGATGAAGGCGGACGTCACACTCCTTTCTTCAACAACTACAGACCTCAGTTCTATTTCAGAACAACAGACGTTACAGGCGTTATCTCTCTTCCTGAAGGAACAGAGATGTGTATGCCCGGCGATAACGTTGATATGAATGTTGAACTCATCACTCCTATCGCTATTGAAAACGGACTTCGTTTCGCTATTCGTGAAGGTGGTAGAACAGTTGGTTCAGGCGTTGTTATCGCAATCGCTGAAGACTAATTAAAACGCAAAAAACCTCTGCTTTTGCAGAGGTTTTGTTTTTTGAATTATTTGTTGCAAGTATATATTAAATAAGTTATAATATTATAAGAAAATTATATTTGCCCAATCAGGAAGGGGATTTTTATGAGCAAAAAAGACACAGATGTTTTCAAGCGTGATTCCTTAACGGTTAAATTTATGGAAAAAAGCGCTGTCAGAATGGCGCTCAGCATTATTATTTTCACTGCTTTTGCGCTGGCGCTCAATTTTCTTCGCATAAAACTTCCGTATTATCCGAATTTTATAACTGTTGATTTTTCGATTTTTGCTGAACTTCTTGCAACTATTGCATACGGACCTTTGATTGGAATCGCTGTTTCGCTTTTGAAAAATCTTCTTCATATAGCAATAACGGATAATGCCTTCTCGGCGGATTTGGTTTCGTTTATAACCTCGGTTGTTTTTCTTTTGATTGTCGGAGAATATTATTCGTATAAAATTTATCCGCATAAAAAGCGCAAAAAAAGAAGCGGCGAAGGCTCAAACGGCGGAGAAAAAGCAAAGATTCACCGCAGGGGAACAATTATTAAGGGAGGCTTGATAGCCCTTATTCCGACTCTTGCAATTCAGTTTGCAATGCTTAATTATTATCTTTTCCCGACATATGACCGGAAGTACGGAAGAATGGGCTTTTCTGCGGACAGTGTTCTTGCTCAGTATGCTGAATGTGCGGCAGCGCTTGCCAAAAAATTTCCCGGAGCAGTTGGAAATTTTCTTCTCGGTCTTGATAAGTTATGGCAATACCTTCTTGTTTTCAATATTCCCGCTACGGCGCTGAAACTCATTCTTGTTTCGCTGATAATTGCGCTGATTTACCCGGTAATTTCCCCCTATCTTCATTTCAGAAAAAAAGCAAAATAAAGAAAACAGTGGATTTTTCCACTGTTTTTTGCTTTTTTATCCTTTTTTGAGTTGTCTTTCAAGCCATGCAGCGCCAAGGTCAAGCGCTGTGAAAAGACCGTTTTTCTCGCTCTTTTTAATAATTCTGTCTTTCGGTGAAAGTGATTCATCAGTGCTGAGAAGTTGAATTGCAACATCGCCGGCAAGGGAAATATCATAAAGTTCGGTTGAATTTTTGATAGTCAGGCAAACAACATAGGGGTCGTTCATATCGCCGTAGTAAACAGTGTTGCCGCTTCTGACTAAGGGCTTGCCTTTGTATTCGGGAAACTTCAGAGCAGTTTTCTTTTCATCTGCCAAAGTTTTGTCCTCCTTATAAACTAATTACTTAAATAAGATTTAACCATTTCCGCAAGGAGTTCATCGCGGTCGATTTTTCTTATAAGACTTCTTGCGTTGTTATGGGTTGTGATATAAGTCGGGTCTTCAGAGAGAATGTAGCCGACAATCTGGTTGACGGGGTTGTAGCCTTTCTGGCGCAGAGCGTCATAAACCTTTGTTAAGGTTTCTTTCATAATGTCTTCGTCGTTGCCGCCGATTTTGAAAGTCATAGTTCTGTTTTCCGCCATAGCAAAGTCACCTCCGAGGGGAAAAATTTGCGAAGAGTATATATTCACGCATTTCATTATAACCGCAATTAATCAAAAAAACAAGACTTTTGAAGATTTTTTTATAATATAAACGCAAAAAATCTTGACTAAAAGGGCGCTTCGGTTTATAATTTAACAGATAATTTATAAGATAAACGCTTTGAAGCGGCGTAAGTAGGGCATATCTGCTTTTCAAGAGAGCGCGCGTTTGGTGCGAGCGCGCAGGGAGATATTTCTGAATTTCAACCGCGGAGCCCCCTGCGAGAAACTAAGCAGGGCGTTGGTTCGCGTTAAGAACTTTGAGTGTCAGGGCAGCCTGAAATTTGAGTGGTACCGCGGAATTTTCGTCTCATTTTATGGGGCGTTTTTTTATTTTATAAAAAGTCAATTTTTCGATTGATTCCAAAAAAAAACAGGAGGTTTATATGGAAAACAAAATTTTGCAGTTGAAAGAGCAGTTCGAAAAAGAACTCTCTGAAATCAAGGATTTAAGCGAACTTGAAAACATAAGAGTTGCGTATCTCGGCAAAAAAGGCTCTGTAACCGATTTGCTCAAAGGAATGCGCGAACTCTCAAACGAAGATAAAAAAGAGTTTGGCCGGAGGGTTAACGAACTCAAAGGCGCGGTTGCAAACAGAATTGCCCAGAGAACCGAGCAACTCAAGGAAATGCAACTTCAAAGGGAGATTGAATCGATGCCCGAATTTGATTTATCGCTTCCGATAAATCTTTCAAGGGGTTCATATCATCCGATAACCCTTGTCCAGCGCAGATGCGAGGAAATATTCAAATCAATGGGCTTCACCGTTGAGGACTACAGTGAGGTTGTAACGGATTATGAATGTTTTGAATCGGTTAATATTCCGAAAAACCACCCCGCAAGAGATATGCAGGACACATATTATCTTGAAAACGGTCAACTTCTTAAATCCCAGACTTCTGCTGCGCAAAACGCAATACTGAGAAAATATAAAAAGCCCCTCACGGAAGACGGAATTCCGATTAAGGCGATTTTCCCGGGCAGATGTTTCAGAAACGAGGCGACGGACGCCTGCCATGAAAACACCTTCTTCCAGATGGAAGGAATGATGGTTGATAAGGATATTTCAATTTCAAATCTCATCTACTTTATGAAAACAATGCTTTCCGAAGTTTTCGAGAAGGATATCAAAGTTCGTTTGCGTCCCGGTTTCTTCCCCTTCGTTGAGCCCGGATTTGAACTTGATATAAGTTGCTTAATCTGCGGCGGCGAGGGATGCCCCTCCTG
>JAFYFO010000217.1 GCA_017543725.1 Eubacterium sp. | reverse complement strand
GAGGTCTACACACAGATGCTTGACGCGATAAGGAAAAATGGAGTTGAACTTATTGAATCGTTTGATAAAAAGTGGATTTCCCTCGGAGAGTGGAATATATCTTTTTTCAACGGAGAATACCGAAAGAGAAGAAAAAGATTCGGCGAAAATGTTAATTCCGTTGTTGTTCTTGCCGAGGCATTCAATAAGCGCTTTTTGCTTGCTGCAGATATGAACTATTCAGACGGCGATGAAAAAAGAATTGCTGATGAAGTCGGAAAGATAGATGTTCTTAAAGTTGGCCACCACGGCTATATCGGCTCAACATCGGATTATTTTATCAAGAAACTGAATCCGGATTTTGCGGTTGTCTGCAATTGGAAATGGCGTATGTTTCCCGATGTTAAATATAAACTGCTTCATATAGCAGGCGCAAAACTATTCACAACTGCCGATGATAACGGTGTTGTTATTGAAATAAATAAAAACGAAACTCTGAATATTAAAACAGATTGTATGCAATAAAGAAACGGAGGAAAATATGAGCAAGGATTACGATGTTCTGGTTATAGGTCCTGTTTCCTGGGACTGCAATATTGATTATCAGGGAAATAAAAGGGAAGAACTTGGCGGAGCAGTTGTTGCTTCGGGCTTTGCCGCGGCTAAAAGCGGAAATAAAACAGCGCTGTTCACCAAATCAAAGGTAGAGGATAAGGCTGAAGTTGAAAAGCGCTTTGCTGATTGCGGTGCTGATTTATACTGGGGCGAATCAAAGGATACCTGCTCAATAAAAAATCAGTATTTCACCGCAGATAAAGAGAAAAGAGCCTGCACCTCAATGGGCGTTTGCGACACTTTCAGATTTGATGAACTTCCCGATATAAACGCAAAGATTTATCATTTTGCAGGGCTTGTCTGGGGTGATTTCTACGGCGAACTTTTCAAAGACGCTTCGAAACACGGCAAAGTTGCGGTTGATGTTCAGTGCCTGCTCCGTCATGTTGAAGAAGATAAATCAATGGCTTTTCACGATTGGGCTGAGAAAAAGGAATATCTTAAATATATCGACTATCTTAAAACAGACGCCGCAGAGGCTGAGATTTTAACCGGGTTAACAGACAGAGCCGAAGCCGCCAAACTGCTTTTCAGTTGGGGCGCAAAAGAAGTCCTTATAACTCATAACACGGAAGTTCTTGCTTATGACGGTAAAGAAATATATACCTGCCCGATTAAAGCGCGCAATCTTTCCGGAAGGACCGGCAGGGGAGACACAACCTTTGCAGGATATATAACCGAACGCCAAAGAGCAAATGTTAAAGACGCACTTCAGTATTGCACCGCTTTGGTTTCCCTGAAAATGGAAACCCCCGGACCTTTCAAAGGCACGAGGGAAGATGTTCTGGATTATATAAAAGAGTTTTATTAATTGTCCGAGGCGTAGCCGAGTAACCGAAATTCGTCATTCGTAAATCGTAATTCGTAATTATTATAAAAGCGATTACTCACTTTTTGTGAGCAATCGCTTTTTAATAATAAGATATAATCCGAGTCCGATAAAGTAGCCGAGCCAGTTTAAAACAATATCGTCTATATCAACATCGCCGCATTTCAGAAAAAACTGATATCCTTCAACTAAAAACGGTGCGGCAAAGCCTGTCAGCGCAAGTTGATAGGGCTTTATTTTTTTTAATACCGCCGAAAGAATAAAGGGAAGGGGAAGGAAAATTATCAGATTTCCAAAGAATATCAGATACGGCTCAAAATCAATTCTCGGATTTTTGATTATTGCTTTGAGCATTAAAAACGTTCCCTGACCGAGTTTCATATTAACGGAAAGTTTTGTAAACGGCGTTCTGATAAAAGAGATATATATGGCGAAAAGATATATCGGGGTGAATCCCAGCCAGAAATCGTAAAAGAATTCTTTATATTCCTTGGGCTTCATTATTGTTGCGGCAAGGAAAACAGTTGCCGCAGCAACAATAATATACGATATCCACCAGACTTTGAACAGATACATACTTCCGCTGAAATTTGTTACATAGTAATCAAATATAACAATCGGCATTATTGCCCAAAGTGCGTATTTAACAAACTTTGAAATAAATGAAATGTTTGATTTATTGATTAAAGTTAAAACAAACAGGAAAACAAAAATCAAAACATATCTCAGCATTATCTTTGCCATTCCGCCGCTTTCCCAGTATCCGCCCAGATTATTGCTGTTCATTGTGAAACAGGAAAGAATAAACGCCGCCGCAAAGGCAAATTTCTTTATTCTGTTTTGCTTTATTTCAGACATAGTTTAAATAATTCATCCCTTGAAAGCCCTGAGTTTCTTGAAACCTCGTCATTCGGAATAACTCTGAGAATATCATCGCCGTAGGTTGAAACAAGAACACTTGCTTCCTTACCGTTTATCTCAACTTTTCTTTCCTCATATTTTTCATCAAGAGGAACCTGCTTTTTGAGATTTGCCTTTTCGGTTAATGCGCCGGTCGGGCAAAGACTGACGCAGAGTCCGCAGTTTGTGCAGTTTGTTTCACCCAGAGGAAGATTGAAAGCAGGAGCAATATTTGATGTGAATCCTCTTCCGAGAAGTCCGATTGAAGATAAGTTCATAACCTCTCTGCAGGAACGGACGCAAAGTCCGCAAAGTATGCATTTTGCAGTGTTTCTTTCAATAAACGCATTTTCATCCTGAGTGTATTTCTGAGGCATTTCGCCTTTGAAACGCTGAGGATTAATATCATATCTCTGAGCAACATCAAGAAGTTTGCACTTGTAGTATTCGCGGCATCCGCATTCAAGACAGCGGCTTGCCTCCGCCTTTGCTTCCTCCTCGGTTAAGCCCAAAGAAACTTCGTCAAAGTTTTTGTTTCTGATATCTGCGGGAAGAACTTTTGCAGTTATTCTGCTCTGCTTTTCTTTTGCGGAATAATCAATTCTGTCTTCATCCCTCTTGCTGATATAGGGAACTCTTGTTTCAAAACTCTCGCCATTGAGATATGCGTCAACAACCTTTGAACAGCGGTCTGCCTCACCGATTGCCTCAATTGCAATTGAAGCGCCATTGTTTGTTGCGTCACCGATTGCGAAAACGCCTTCAAGATTTGTTTCAAAAGTGTCCTCGTCGGCTTTGATATTGCCTCTGTCTGTTAAATCAAGTCCTTTTGCATCATCGGCAACAAGTTTCTGACCGATTGCCATAATAACGCTGTCAACGGCAATTTCTTCGGTTTTGCCCTCAACGGGAACCGGGCGCCTTCTTCCCGAAGCGTCGGGCTCGCCGAGTTCCATAACCTGAAGCGTTATTGATTTAACCTTGCCGTTTTCGCCGTTAAAGGAAATGGGATTTGTTAAAAACTTATAGATAACGCCTTCTTCCTCAGCCTCATCAATTTCGAGTTTATCCGCGGGCATTTCGTTTCTTGTTCTTCTGTAAACAACATAAACTTCTTTAGCGCCGAGGCGTACTGCTGTTCTGCAGGCGTCCATTGCCGTGTTTCCGCCGCCGCAGATTGCAACCTTTTCGCCGATATCGGCAGGTTTGCCCTGAATAACGCCTCTGAGGAAATCAATTCCGCCGTATACTCCTTCGAGTTCTTCACCCGGTGTTCTCATAGAACTTGACTGCCAAGCACCGATTGCAACGATAACAGCGTCGCTTTCTGCTCTGAGGCTTTCAATGGTGAAATCAACGCCGAGTTTTTTGCCGTTAACCATCTTAACGCCTGTTTTTTCAATGATGGCGATTTCCTTATCAAGAACTTCCTTTGGCAGTCTGTACTGCGGAATTCCGTATCTGAGCATACCGCCCATTTTTTCCATCATATCATAAACGATGACTTCGTGTCCGAGTATTGCAAGATAAAATGCAGCCGTTAATCCTGCAGGACCGCCGCCGATAATGCTGACTTTCTTTCCCGTTGGCGCTGATTTTTCGGGAATATATGAATCGGATTTCAAATCCAGATCAGCGGCAAATGCCTTTAACTGAGCGATATTTATCGGCTCTTCAACATTTGCTCTTCTGCATCCTTTTTCGCAGGGGTGGGGGCAAACTCTTCCTATTGAAGCAGGAAGGGCAATCTTGTTTTTGATAAGTTTAAGCGCTTCATCATATTTGCCGTTTGCTATAAGACCGACATATCCCTGGCAGTCCGTTCTTGCAGGGCAGTTCAGTTGGCAGGGAGCGATGCAGTCGCCGTCGTGTGCGGACATAAGAAGTTCAAGCGCAATTTTTCTTGATTGAATAACTCTTTCGCTCTCTGTGTTTATAACCATTCCTTCGCTGACTTTTGCGGAGCAGGAGCGAAGAAGTTTCGGTATACCTTCTGCTTCAACAACGCAGAGTCCGCAAGCGCCGTAAACTTCAACAGCCTCATCATAGCAAAGGGTGGGAATATAAATATTGTTTTCTCTTGCGGCTTGAAGGATTGTTGAGCCTTCTTTAGCCTGAAGGGCTTTTCCGTTTATTGTTAAATTAATCATTTTCCGCACCTCCTTACTCTTTGATTATCGCGCCAAATTTGCAGGATGAGAAGCATTTTCCGCATTTGATGCATTTTGACGGATTTATTTTATGCACTTGTTTAACGCTGCCGCTGATAGCGTCAACAGGGCAGTTCCTTGCGCAAAGTGTGCAGCCCTTGCATTTATCTTCAATAATTCTGTATTCAATAAGGTCGCTGCATTCTCCTGCGGGGCATTTCTTATCTTTAATATGCGCTTCGTATTCGTTTCTGAAATACTTAATAGTTGTTAAAACAGGGTTCGGCGCGGTCTGACCGAGACCGCAAAGAGCGCCGTCCTTGATTGAATAGCAAAGTTCTTCAAGAAGTTCAATATCTCCTTCTTTTCCTTCGCCCTTAGTTATTCTTTCAAGCATTTCAAGCATTCTCTTTGTGCCGATTCTGCAGTGAATACATTTTCCGCAGCTTTCCTTAGCGGTGAAATCGAGGAAGAATTTAGCCATTGAAACCATACAGGTTGATTCATCCATAACAACCATACCGCCGCTGCCCATAATAGCGCCCGTTGCGCCGAGTGCTTTATAGTCGATAACTGTGTCGATTAAATCAGCGGGAATACATCCTCCGGAAGGTCCGCCCATCTGAACGGCTTTAAATTCTTTATCGCTCTTCATACCGCCGCCGATATCAAAAATAACATCTCTGAGCGTTTTGCCCATCGGTATTTCAACAAGTCCGCTTCTCTTAACCTTTCCGGTTACGGCGAAAACTTTTGTTCCCTTTGAGCCTTCTGTTCCCATTGCGGCAAACGCTTCGCCGCCGTTGTTTATAATCCAGCCGACATTTGCGAAGGTTTCAACATTGTTGATATTTGATGGCTTTCTCCAGAATCCCGACTGAGCAGGGAAGGGGGGCTTCAGTCGCGGCATACCCCTGTGGCCTTCAAGACTTTCAATAAGCGCGGTTTCTTCGCCGCAAACAAATGCTCCTGCGCCTGCTTTGATTTTGAAATCGCAGGAAAATTCAGTTCCGAAAATGTTTTCTCCGATTATTCCTTTTTCTTCGGCTTGCTTTATCGCTCTTTCAAGGCGTT
>JAFYFO010000216.1 GCA_017543725.1 Eubacterium sp. | reverse complement strand
TAACCGAGGCTCAGTTTGAAGGACAAACAAAGGGTAAACTCGGAAACACCGATATAACAGGACTTGTTTCTTCACTTGTTTATGATAAACTTATGACATATTTTGAAGAGCATCCGCAGGTTGCGAAAACTCTTCTCAATAAATCGCTTGAAGCGTCAAGAGCAAGAGAAGCCGCAAGAAAAGCAAGGGAAAACGCAAGAAGAAAATCACCTCTTGAAAGCAATTCACTTCCCGGAAAACTTGCCGACTGCACAAGCAAAGACGCTTCAAAATGCGAAATATATATCGTTGAGGGTGATTCCGCAGGCGGTTCGGCAAAAGAAGGAAGAGACAGAGAGCATATGGCAATTCTTCCGCTTTGGGGAAAAATGCTCAATGTTGAAAAGGCAAGAGTTGATAAAGTTTATTCAAACGAAAAACTTCTTCCCGTTGTTATGGCTCTCGGAACGGGAATCGGCGAAGATTTCGATATAAGCAAACTGCGCTATCATAAAATAATTATTATGGCGGATGCCGATGTTGACGGCGCTCATATCAGAACCCTTCTTCTGACATTTTTCTTCCGCTATATGCCTCAAATCATTGAAGAGGGATATGTTTATCTCGCTCAGCCACCGCTCTTCAAACTTTCAAAGGGCAAAAAGAGCGCATATGCTTTTTCCGATGAGCAAAGAGACCAGTTGATTGAAGAATTCGGCGGCAACTGCGATATTCAGAGATATAAAGGTCTTGGTGAGATGGACCCCGAACAACTCTGGGAAACAACTATGGACCCCGAATACAGAACAATGCTCAGGGTTACTATTGACGACGCTGAAAGAGCAAGCGAAAACTTCTCGATACTTATGGGCGATAATGTTGAGCCACGCCGAGAATTCATCGAAAAGAACGCCAAATTCGTACAAAACTTAGATATCTAAAAGGAATAAAATGCGTTTGACGGCGAGGCTCAAACGACGCTCCAAATCTCTGATTTGGGAGAAAAGTTCCGGCGGAACTTTTCGTAGCGGAGAGGGCAACTGTGTAGTCAATAAAGCCCCGCTGCCGATAACAATGCGAAATTCGTCCAGAACCTTGATATATAATTGAAAATGGAGAATGGAAAATGGAAAATTTATGGCGGGACACCCGCACCCGATTATAATTATTGTTTGAGCGTAGCGAGTAACCGAAATTTTCCATTATCAATTTTCAATTTTCAATTTTTTCGACGTAAGGAGAAAAATATATGAATGAAGAAATACGCTATGATAATCAAAAAATCTTAGATGTTGAAATAAGCAGTGAAATAAGAAAGGCGTTTCTTGACTATTCAATGAGCGTTATTGTTTCACGAGCGCTTCCCGATGTGCGCGACGGTTTAAAGCCCGTTCACAGAAGAATTCTTTACACAATGTATGAAAACGGATTAACTCCGCAAACCGCATACAGAAAGTGCGCAACAACAGTCGGTGCCGTTCTGGGTCATTATCATCCGCACGGCGACGCGTCTGTTTATGACGCAATGGTTCGTCTTGCTCAGCCGTTTTCAATGAGATACACCCTTGTTGACGGCCACGGCAACTTCGGTTCTATCGACGGCGACCCCCCGGCTGCGTACAGATATACGGAAAGCCGTATGAGCAAAACCGCTCTCAAAATGCTTGACGATATCAAAAAAGAAACTGTTGACTGGGCTCCGAACTTCGACGACACAACTAAAGAACCCGTTGTTTTGCCTGCAAGATTCCCGAATCTTCTTGTTAACGGCTCATCGGGTATTGCCGTTGGTATGGCAACAAACATTCCTCCTCATAATATGAGAGAGGTTGTTGAGGGAATGTGCTGCCTTATTGATAACCCAAATGCCGAACTTGAAGATATTATGGAATATATCAAGGGTCCCGATTTCCCGACTGCGGGAATTATTATGGGAGCAAAGGGCATCAGAGAGGCTTATGCAACCGGAAGGGGCAAAATCTATGTTCGCGCAAATGCGGAAATCGTTGAAGCAAAGGGCGAGCGTTTTAAAATCGTTGTCAGCGAGATTCCCTACGGAGTCAACAAGGCGCGCCTTATTTCAAGAATTGCCGATTTAGTCAAGGAAAAGCGCCTTGAAGGAATTGCCGATATTCAGGATTATTCCGACAGACGCGGAATGCATATCGAAATTGTTATTAAAAGAGACGCAAACGCTCAGGTTGTTTTGAATAATCTCTATAAGATGACCGATATGCAGGTTACTTTCGGCGCAATTATGCTTGCGCTTGACGACGGCGTTCCGAAGGTTATGACCTTAAAGGAAATCCTTCAGAAATACATTGTTTTCCAGAAGGATGTTATCAGAAGAAGAACAGTTTTTGATTTGAATAAAGCGCAGGAAAGAGCGCATATTTTAGAGGGTCTTGCAAAGGCAATTGATATTGTTGACGATGTTATCGCAACGATAAGAGCCTGCCGCGGCGGACAGAGCGAAGCAAAACAGGCAATTATGGATAAATTCGGCTTTGACGACCCGCAGGCAAGCGCAATTGTTGCCTACCGTTTAGGTCAACTCGCAGGACTTGAAATCGAGAAGATTTTAAACGAACTCGATGAACTCCATGAAAAAATCAAAGATTTATCGGATATTCTTGCAAATGAATCAAGAATTGAAGAAATAATAAAAACAGAATCACGCGAAATTGCAGAAAAATACGGCGATGAGAGAAGAACTCAGATTTCCGCATTCACCGGTGATGTTGATGATGAAGATTTAATCCCGGTTGAAGACTGCATTTTAACCCTGACCGAAAAGGGATATATGAAGCGCCAGACTGTTGACACATATAAGGCGCAGAACCGCGGCGGCAAGGGAATTATGGGAATGAGCAGAAGAGAAGAAGACTATGCAAAAACTATGTTCACCTGCTCAACCCACGATTTTGTTCTTATATTCACCAATATGGGCAAGGTTTTCAAACTCAAAGGCTATCAGATTCCCGAAGCGTCAAGAACAAGCAAGGGAATGAATGTTGTTAACCTCCTTCCCCTTGAACAGGATGAAACCGTTTCCGCAATGGTTAAAATCCCGAAAGAAGACGACAGAGCATATCTCTGTATGGTAACAAGAAAGGGTATTATCAAGAGAACCGCCATTAATCAATACGACCACATAAGAAAAACCGGCATTATTGCAATAAATCTTGACGAGGGCGACGAACTTTGCTGGGTTGATGTAACGGACGGCGAGAGAAAACTTGTTGTTGCAACCCACGAAGGAATGGCAATCTGCTTTAACGAAGCGGACGCAAGGCTTATCGGAAGAACCGCAAGAGGCGTTAAGGCAATTCAACTTAAAGAAGACGACTATGTTGTTGGTTTTGCCGTTGCAATTGAAGGAAAGCAACTCTTAACCGTTTCCGAAACAGGCTACGGCAGAAAGAGTGATTTTTCGGACTACCGTGTTCAGTCAAGAGCGGGCAAGGGTCTTATTAACTACCGCACTGAGCAGTTCGGCAAGGTTGCAATGATTGCTCCCGTTGATGATGAAAACGATGTTATTATGATAACAACCGACGGAATCGTTATCAGAACTCACGCTCAGCAGATTTCCTCTTTCAAACGCCCGAGCAAGGGAGTTAAGGTTATGAGAGTTAACGACGGCGAAAGACTTGCAACTCTCAGCATTGTTGATAAATACGAAGAGGAAGAAACCGACGAAATCGCAGCCGAAACTGCAGAAATTGAAGAAGAAACCCAGAGCGAAGAATAATTCTTTTTCTGCTGAGGTTATCAGAGGAGAATGGCAGTGAATAAAGATAATTATGATATAGACGATATTCTCTCCGAAGTTAAGAAAAGAAGAGAAGAAAATATTTATAGCGACGCACCGTCAAAGGAAGTTGCCAAGGAGGTTTCCGAAGTAATTCCCGAAGAAGCGCCGAAGGCGACCGAAGCAACCGAAGAACCCGAAATAAAAACCGAGGCAAAACAGACCACGGAAGAAGGGCTTTTCAACATCATTTCGGTTGCCGAAGAAGAGAACGAGGCTCAAATCGTTGAAAACACGATTGAAACCGCTCAGAATGAAGAATCCGAAAACGGCGAACAGCGCAAAAACAAAAAGAAAAAAACAAAAATAATTCTTTCAATCATTGCCGCAATTGTTGTTGTTGCAATCGCGGCGGCTGCGATTTTTGCAAACGATATGATTGACAGACTTATCAAAAACGGAGAAAGCACGGTTGCAACAACCGAGGCTCCGTGGCAGGGTATGGATAAACTGATTGAAGACTTTTCGCCGATAGACGAAACCGAAGCAACTCAGTTATCCTCGCTCCAGGATATGATTAAATCCTGGTATTATAACGGAAAACCCTGCTCTTCAACCCATGTTTTAAATGTTCTCTTTATCGGTGAGGACACAAGGGGCGACGAAATTCTTGAAGAAGGAACAAGAGCGGACTCCGCGATAATCGTCAGCGTTAATATCGACACGGGAGTTATAACCCTGACTTCGATATTAAGAGACGCCTACACCTATTGGGAAACCAAGGAGGGCGACGAATCAACGGGTCAGTTCGGAAAAATCAACGGCGCAATGTCAACGGGTGATATAAACGCTTATATCAACTGCGTTGAAAAGATGTATAAGATAAAAATTGATAACTATGCCATAGTTAATTTTGATTCTTTTGAAACCATTGTTGACACTCTCGGCGGAGTAACCCTTGAACTGACAGAAGCCGAAATAAATGAGATAAACAATCACCCGAAAAGATACGGCAATGTTACCATTGAAAAAACCTTTGAGGGAAACAAGGGAAAAATGAAATTAACGGGCAAGCAAGCCCTTGCCTATTGCAGAATCAGAAAACTCGACAGCGATAATATGAGAGCGGACAGGCAGAAAACCTGTATGATGCAGATTTTCAAGCAAACCAAAGACGCTTCGGCAGTCAGACTTCTCAAAATTGTCAACAAACTGATTCCCTATGTTAAAACAAATTTCGGCAGAAAAGAAATAAGGCAGATTTCAAAATATGCGCTTTCACAGGGCTGGCTTGATTTTGATATTTATATGCAGAATCTTCCCGAGCACAATCTTAAAGGCGGTATGGGATACGGCGCATGGATATGGAAGTGCGACTTCCCCGCCGACGCATATAATCTGCAGTATATCATCTACGGAAAATCAAGCATAACGCTTGCGCACACAAGAGTTAACACCGCAACCTGCCCCGAAAGAGGATTTTACAGCGAAGGCTCCGCCGCAATGGGAAGTTATTATACAGTTAATAACGATAAATACGGCGAAGTAACCGTTGTTGAAACAACGACCAAGAAAAACTCCGAATCAAAAACAACAAGCAATTAAAGCATAATTAAAAGGAATTGTCCTGTTTGACAATTCCTTTTTTATTGCCCGAGCGAAGCGAGAAACCAAAATTATTCATTCTTCATTATTAATTTTTAATTCCCGAAGGGACTGAGGCGAGGTGTCAACAACTTCAATTTTGTTTGCCTGCATCCAGAGAGAGGGCGTTATTCTCAGTTTATATCCGTAGCCGGCGTCCATCTGCCAGTGAGCCATGGGCGCTTCGGGCAGACCGTAGCAGGAAAGAATCGTCATCAGAACGCCTGCGTGGGAAACGATTGCGATTTTTTCAACTCCGCTTTTTATGCAGCCGTTTATAACCTTTTCAAAACTCTCGCAGATTCTCTGAACAAACTGAGCGTTTGATTCCCCGTGGGGCGGCGCAGCGTTTATATCGCCGCGAAACCAGTTTTTGAAATCCTCATTATCCTTTAAATCATCTGCGGTCAGTTCTTCAAATTCACCGAAATTATATTCAATGAACCCATCTATTACAATTTTGTTATTTTTTGGAAACATTATCTCGGCGCTCTGCATTGCCCTTTTAAGGGGCGAAACAAAGACCGCGTCAACCTCGGGATAGTGGTGCTTTGCCTTGACTTTTTTCAGCGCTTCCATACTATCCATAGTTAGCGGATAATCGGTATGCCCAATATACTGTGCGTTTAAATTTCCTTTGGTAAGTCCGTGACGAAATAAATACAGAGTGTATGTTTTCATATTGTTTTCCTCCCGAAAACGGTTTGTTTTCCTGCTTTATTACAAAAATATAACAAATAACGATTGATTATTTACTTTCTGTATAGACTTGACTATAATGAGAAAGTAATACTTTGCGTATAAAAACTCAAATTATATATAGATAAGTGATGAAAATGGAAAAGAATAAAGAAAAAACAACTAAATTTGCATCGGTTCTTTCTCAACTCAGAAAAGAAAGAGGAATAAGCCAGAAAAAGGCAGCAAGCGAGCTTGGAATTTCCCAGGCTCTTCTTTCGCATTACGAAAAAGGAATAAGGGAATGCGGACTTGATTTCATAATCAGGTGCAGCGATTACTACGGAGTTACAACCGATTACCTTCTCGGAGTCAGCGAAAACCGCAACGGAATGAGCAACGAATATCTTGCCGCGTTTTCCGAGGATAAATCAAATTCGGTTTCAATGCTTGCAAAGGCAACAAAATATCTTCTTGACAGCGTTGCCGCAAGTTCTTCGGACCCTGCCGAAAAGGGATTTGTTTATGATTACTATCTCTTAACTCTTTATCGCGGAGCGCTGACCCTTGCAAAAGCGGGCGTTATACCGAAAGAACTCTTCAAAATTGATTATTCGGTTGCCAAAGACCTTGCATCTGCCGCAATTGCAATGCAGGACGCAAAATTTGTTTTGATTGAAGATAAATCAAGAACGGGCGTTGACTCCGCAAACAGAACGGTTATAAACGACCTCATTGAAGAGGCTGAGGCGCTTATAATGAAAAATATGCACACATATCTTTATGATTAATATTCAAAATGCAAAGCCGTGAGTTAATCACGGTTTTATTTTTTATTTCAAATAATCAAGAATCAGCCTTGAAGATTTTGCGGCGGAAATTTTCTTGAATTTCGGATATGAAATCTGAGAGTTTTCGTCGCCGCCGTCGCTTATTGTTCTGAGCGCGGCAAAGGGAATTTTGTTTATATAGCAAACCTGAGCAATTGCGCCGCCCTCCATTTCGCCGCATATTGCGCCGAATTCGGAGTTTATTGTTTTTTTAAGAGCGCCGTTTGCAATAAATGTGTCGCCCGTTGCAATTCCTCCGCGATGAACTCTTTCGCCGTTTTTTTCGGCGATTTTTATAAGCGAATCAGAAAGTGCGCCGTCTGCTTCAATGGAGGTTTTTCCGTCAAGAATAAGCCCCTTGACTCCGTCTATTGAAGAGGTGTCGAAATCATATTGGCAAAGTTCATCTGCAACAACGATATCGCCGATAACAACATTTTCAAAA
This sequence comes from Eubacterium sp., assembly GCA_017543725.1. Taxonomy (GTDB): domain Bacteria; phylum Bacillota; class Clostridia; order Oscillospirales; family Acutalibacteraceae; genus Eubacterium_R. The sequence goes on along the minus strand of JAFYFO010000216.1, from coordinate 3,552 downwards.
AGCGAACATCCGATTCCGATATTGATAATTGCCTCAATATCAAATTTATCAATCATCAGTTGGGTGCAAAGCGCGGCGTTAACCTTTCCGGGCGAACACTGAGCAATGCAAACATCTTTATTCTCGATTTTTCCGCAGACAAAATCAATTCCCGCAAATGTTGAAACTTGTTTTTGCAAAACTTCTTCTTTTAAAAGATTAACTTCAACATCCATTGCGCCGATTATTCCGAGCATATATTTTTTCTCCTTATTTTTTCAATCAGATATTTATAGATTAAAACGCCGATTAAAGCGCCGAAACTGTTTAGGATAACATCGTCGATATCCGCGTCGCCGAAAGACCAAACGCCCTGAATTATTTCACTCAAAACGCTTATTGCAAACGCCGCGGCAAAGCCCATAAGGGCGCAGTGTTTTTTAAAATAACTTGAAAAAGCAAGGAAAACGGTTGTATAAAAAGCAACATTTCCCAGGCTTCTCATAGGGCTGAAGACTTCGCGGTTGAAAAGCAAATCCCTTATTTCGCCCTTGAACGGAATTAAATTAACCGAATAATCCATTGCCAAATCGCGGTAATTAACATAAAAAAGGAAATAAACCGTTATCATCATAGGCGCATAAGCGATAAAAAATGTTCTGAAAAAATCTTCATATTCCCCTGCTCCGATAAGTTCTTTATATGCGCAGAGCGTTACGGTTAAAAATATTGAAAAAATGCAAACAAGCGCATATGCAATATGGTTGATTGTTGCAGTTTCGGATAAAAGAAACTGACCTATTCCGAGGAGGTTGAACAAAAGCAGCCCCACAACAAAGGAACTTATTATTATCACCGTGGAATTTTTTATTGATGAGAGGCTTTTTTCCTGAAGGATATTAAACAGCGTTGTCAAAACAGGAACTATGAAACAGAGAATATATTTCAGAATCCTGTATTTCCTGTTGAAGAAAAACGGTCCGCCAAAACCGTCTGAAAAAAACACAACAATGAAAAAGTTGCAGAAAAAAAACAGTATTTGGCTGAGAATTTTAAGTTTTCTTGTTGTTTTCATATTGCCTCACCCCAATATATTGTACATTATATAATATAATTAAAATAAAAACAAGTTTTAGTTGACAAATCGCGATTAATTATACTATAATATCAAGGCTGTTAGTATATCAGTTGGTAATTCAGACTAAAATTTCATCCCGGAAATTATAGTTTTGGATATATTAGCCTGCGCTATACCGCGTAGAGAAAATAAAGATTAAGACAAGTTTAGTCTTTACAAGGAGTGAAAAAAATGAAAAGAACTTTCCAGTCATAGAAAAGACACGCTAAGAAGGAGCACGGCTTCAGAAAAAGAATGTCAACAAGAAACGGAAGAAAAGTGCTTGCCCGCAGAAGAGCAAAGGGCAGAAAAAGACTTTCCTACTAATTAAGTTTCAAAAGAAAGAAAACAGGAATTGGGCTTTATGAAAAGTCAGACCCTTAAAGAAAACAAGGATTTTCGAAGACTTTATTACCGCGCAGAAAGCAAAGCGTCAAAAACCCTTGTAACCTACGCAATGAAAAGCAGGGGCAAAGGCTGCCGATACGGCATAACAACCTCGAAAAAAATCGGAAACGCCGTTGAAAGAAACCGTTCGCGCCGCGTTATCAGAGCGGCATACAGCGAACTTGAAGGCAGAATCAGCGGAAATTGGGATTTTGTTTTTGTTGCAAGGCATAAAACAAGCAAGGTTAAAATGCAGGAAGTTTTAAAGGATATGGAATATCATTTTAAAACAATGGGTGTTATAGATGAAAATGATTAACAGCCTGCTGAAAAAAGCGGCAATATTTTTAATCAGAACATATCAGTTAACTCTCTCGCCGAGATTTTCTCACGGCGCTTGCAGATACACCCCAACCTGCTCCCAATACGCGCTTGAAGCAATTGAAATCCACGGAGTTTTAAAAGGCTCGTGGCTTGCTTTTTTGCGGATAATGAGGTGCAATCCCTTCTTTAAAGGCGGCTGGGACCCTGTTCCACCCAAAAAAGAAAAAAGGAAATAAGGAAAAGTAAGTGTTTATTGAAACTATAACAATGGCGGCAAGGGGCATTTCAAACGGAATGACTTTCTTAAAACCGCTTTACTGGCTTTTCGGCGAATGTATGAAGGGACTTCTCTTCATTTTCAACGATAATTACTTCATCTCGCTGACGGTTTTCACCATTTTAACAAGAGTTATTCTGTTTCCGTTTAACCTCAAACAGCAGAAAACAATGGCTAAAACCTCAAGAATTCAGCCGAAAATTCAGAAGATTCAAAAAAAATACAATGTAAACAGTATTTCCGACCCGAAGCAGCGCCAGAAGGCAAACCAGCAAATGCAGGAAGAAATTCAGGCTCTTTATGCAAGAGAGGGTCACAACCCGATGAATATGGGCTGCGGACCTATGGCATTCCAGATGGTTTTCCTTATGGGTATTATCGGAATTATCTATTATCCGATTCAGTACATTCTCGGAGTTGATATTGCTGCTAATACTGAAGCCATTGCAAAAGCAATCAACTATAACGGCCAGTATTTCCAGATTGAAATTCTCCAGAATTTTGATAAGTATAAGGATATTCTTGCTCAGGAACTTCCGAAACTGTTTACCGCGGACAAAATAACCGCAATCGAAAACTATAAAAACCATATGTTTATAGGCTCGCTTGATATGACTCAGGTTCCAACCTGGAAGGGCGGAATTATCATAATTATTCCAATCCTCTGCCTTATAACATCAATGGCTTCTTCAATCGTTTCAACTCTTATTCAGAGAAAAACCAATCCTGCAGCCGCTCAGCAGCAGTCATCAATGATGATTATGATGCTTATGATGCCGCTTTTCTCGTTTTATATCTCGTTTAAAGTTTCTGCGGCAGTTGGCTTCTACTGGATGATTTCAAACCTTGTTGCAGTTATTCAGCAGCTTATTATGGCAAAATTCTTCCCGCCGAGAAAAAATATCGCAAGAGAAATGATTGAAAACACAATTGAAAGACGTTCAAGGGAAGAAAGTGTTAAAAAAATCAACTAACAGACTAAAATTGAAGTCGGAGGATATATGTTAAAAGAATATATCGGAACCGGTAAAACAATCGAAGAGGCAACCGCTGTTGCCAAAGCCGGTTTAAACGCTCCGCTTTCAGCCGATGTTAAGGTTGAAGTTATAACAATGCCCCAGAAGAAGTTCTTAGGAATTTTCGGAGGCGCAAACGCCGAAGTTAAGGCAAGTTATGACGACGGAGTTAAAGAGAAAAAACAAAATAAGAAACAGCCGAAAAACAATCAGAAAAAAGAGGCTCCGAAAAAAGAAAAGCCCGCTAAAACAGCAAGCGTTTCTGTCAGCGAAGCACCTGAAGAGAAGAAGGACGCACCGAAATCGGTTGACCTTGAATATGCAAAGGCATATCTCGGAGATATTCTTAAAGGGCTTAATATTGACGATGCAAAAATCAAAGCGGTTTATGAAAACGGCGTTGTAACAATGGATTTAGAGTGTGAAGATTTCGGAATTGTTATCGGAAGAAG
>JAFYFO010000215.1 GCA_017543725.1 Eubacterium sp. | reverse complement strand
TCGCACCTGAAATGCTTGGAATTAAGATGAAATTTGGATTTTGAGGTCGCAGCTTTACTGGCGTAATGCAAGAGTGAAAAATTCGAATTTCGCTTAAGAACTGCATTTCAGGCGGTTCGGATTCGTTTCGCTCTGCCTAAACACCGTGGCTTTGCGTCATCGGCTTTCGCCGATTTTGCCTTTTATGGTTAATATTATATATTTCATTAGCGTTAATGTCAACCGATATGATTAACAAATGTCGCCTTGTGTATGAAAAGTTTCGCAAGCGCTTTTACTATTGTATAAATATCTTTTCTGTGATATACTATCCGAGGAATTTTTTATTGATGAGAGGCTGAATTACTATGGATAAGATTGTTATAAACAGAGAAAAGTGCGTCGGTTGCTCGGAATGTGTTAAAGATTGCGTTGCCTCGGCGCTTTATATCAAAGACGGCAAAGCAACCCTGAGAGACGGCTGCATTGAATGCGGACATTGCTTTGCGGTTTGCCCTGCGGGCGCAGTTGATATGCCCGGATATGATAAAAGCGGCTGCGTTGAAATAACTCCGATGACGGAAATAGACAGCAAAACGCTTTTGCAGGCAATGAAGAGCAGAAGAACTATCAGGCAGTATAAGGATATTCCTGTTGAGCAGGAAAAAATCGAAAAAATTATTGAAGCGGGCAAATATGCGCCGACAGGCTCAAACTCCCAGAATGTTGCCTTCACAATTCTCGGCTCAAAGCAGGCAGAACTTGAAAAAGACTGCGTTAAACTTTTCAGAACGGGCGTTGGAATCGGCTCGAAATTTTCAAAAAGCCTTGGCAATGTTGATATCAACGATAGGTTTTTCTTCAAGGGAGCGCCCCTTGTTATCGTTGTTTCGGCACACAATACGGTTAACGGAACTCTTGCAAGCGCCTATATGGAAATTATGGCAAACAGCCTCGGGCTCGGCGTTTTGTACAGCGGATTTTTCTGCGCCTGCACAAAAATAAATCCCCTCATTAAAGCAAAACTTAATTTGCCGAAGGGTCATAAGGCGGTTACCTGTATGATTATCGGATATCCCGATGTTAAATATAAAAGAATTGCGCCGAGAAAAGACCACAAAACACAAACACTTTAAAAAGCAAAAGGCTTCTTTTTGAAGCCTTTTTTGTATACAAGCAGAAGTTTATACATAAAATTGATAATTTTTAGTTGTATAATCTTTCATTTTTTGTTATAATTAATTGAATATATTAGAAAAGGGGTTTTCTTATGGCTAAGAAAAAAGCCGCTTCTGCAGCACCTGCAGCGGCGGAAAAGAAATTTATGAAGCCATCGGAGATAGTCACCTTCGGTATCGGACTTTTCGGCGTTGCCCTTCTGACAGGCTGGATGCCCGACTACACAATGACTTTCTTTGCTGACTTCGCATTCAAAGGCAAGGGCTTTGATTCGGCTCAACTTGCAACGGTTATCGCTTCCGTTTTCGGCGTTGCAGGTTTCGTCGGAGCGATTATGGAACTCATTATCGGAATCCTTGTTGACAGAACGAGAACAAAACTCGGAAAAGTTAAGCCCTGGGTTGGCTTTGGCGCTATTCCGCTTGCAATTGTTTCAATGCTTGTTTTTATGGCGCCGAACACTTCCTCGTTTATGGTTGCAACAATCTGGATGTTCATCATCTATGCGCTTTATACTGCGGTTTCCTGCGCGGTTGAATCTCCCGCAAACTGCTTCGGCGCGCTTTGTTCGCCAAATCCGAGCGAGCGCTCAAGCGCAATTTCAATCGCTTCTTTCCTGAGAAGCGTCGGCCAGAGCGGCGGTCAGGTTGTTATTATCGTTGTTCCTGCGATAATGAAGGCAATTATGGGTCAGCAGCAGTATAAAAACGCTGAGGGTCAGGGAATCGACCTTATCATTTCAACCGCAATCTGCGCGCTCGGAATGATAATCTTTGTTATGATTTTCTTTGCAAACAACAAAGAAAGAGTT
>JAFYFO010000214.1 GCA_017543725.1 Eubacterium sp. | reverse complement strand
TTCATCAACCCAGGATATTGATAAAAACATAACCTCGCATACAAAAGGCGGAGCAAACAGCATTTCGCAAGCGGTTTTCAGCGCCTCAAAAACGGTTTCAAACGATATTTTTTTCGGTCAGAATAAATTGGTTGTTTTCGGGCTTGATTTTGCAAAAGAAAGAATTGAAGAGGGTCTTGATTATCTTTTAAACAGCCCCGAATCCCGCCCCGATGTTCCCGTTGCTTTAGCCTATCCAAACGCAAAATCAATTATTGAAAGCAAGGAAAACGGAGCAAAGATTCCAGCGGAAAACGTTTATTCGCTGATAAGGCTCGGCGAAGAATGCGGACATTCTTGTGAAGTGACGGTTTGCGATTTAATGAATCTATACAGCGATGAAACCTCGGATATTTTCTTCCCCGTTCTGGTTTGCGAAAACGATAATGTCAGATGCGAAGGAACGGCGCTTTTCAGCGAGAATAAACTTGCGGGTTTTCTTGGTGAAGAAGAAACCTTTGCTTTTCTCATTGTTAAAAACAGATTTGAAAGCGGCATATTTTCTTTTTATGTTCCTTCAATCGGAAATGTCAGCGTTAAAATATCCTCGTCAAAAGCAAGGAAAAAAGTTGATATTGAAAACGGGCAAATCGTTTTCAGGATTGATATTGATTCAAAAATTCAGATTAACGAAGCCGAAACATCAATAGAAAATCCGCTTGAAGAAAAGGATTTCAGGCTGATTGAAAAAGAGTTTGAAAAAAAGATTGAAAAAATATGCGCCGCCTGCGTTAAAAAGTGCTTTGATATGAAAAGCGACCCTTTTATGAGCGCAAGATATCTTTATTTCAAAGACAAAGATGCTTATTACAGCCTTAAAGACAGCCACAGGGAAAATCTTAAAAACATCTCAGTATCCTCAAACGCAAGCGCTTCCCTGAAACGAATAAAAAACAACACTTCAAACAGATACTAATTCGCGCCCTGTTCAAAAATCGAAATAAGGGGTATCACAGCCGTTGCAATAAACAGCGCGGCATAAATAATCAACGCTCTTTTCATATAGTTCACCTTGACATTGTATTGATTTTTAGATATAATGTTTGCTTGATATATAATAAATTATATTAAGAAAGGAGCAAAGATATGTCATCTTATATTTCACCCATTTCGATGGAAGCGATTTCGGGTCTTTGCAATGTTCTTGAAAAAAACAACACTGTTAAGCCAATGGATTTTGAGAGATACGATGTTAAACGAGGTCTCAGAAACAGCGACGGAACAGGCGTTATGGCTGGTTTAACAAGAATCTGCTCTGTTGAGGGTTATTATATTCTTGACGGCGAGGTTGTTCCCAAAGAAGGTAAACTTTCCTACCGCGGATACGATATAAAAGATATTGTTGAAAACTGCATTGAGGACAACAGATACGGCTTTGAGGAAATCGCATGGCTCCTCATCTTCGGTTCACTTCCGAATGAGCATCAGATTCAGTCGCTCAGAGAGGTTATCGGCGAGTGCAGAATTCTTCCGAATGATTTTGTTGAAGATATTATTATGAAGCATCCCTCAAAGGATATTATGAATAAAATGGCGCGCTGTGTTATGGATTTATATTCCTTTGATGAAGACCCCGATAACACTTCGGTTGCAAATGTTCTTCGTCAGTCGCTGCAACTTCTTGCTCAGTTCCCGACAATTATGAACACAGCATATCAGGTTAAAAGAAGAGCATTTTATAACAAATCAATGTATCTTCATCCGATTATCAAAGATATTTCAACCGCTGAATATATTCTTCGTCAGACAAGGGCGAATAAAAAATACACTCAGGAAGAGGCTCATCTTCTCGACATCTGCTTAATGCTCCACGCAGACCACGGCGGAGGAAATAACTCAACATTTTCAACAAGAGTTTTAACTTCAAGCGGAACCGATACATATTCCGCGGTTGCCGCAGGACTCGGCTCTCTGAAAGGTCCGAAACACGGCGGCGCAAATATCAAAGTTAAGGCTCAGATGGATTATATTCTTGAAAACTG
>JAFYFO010000213.1 GCA_017543725.1 Eubacterium sp. | reverse complement strand
GACCCAGAACCTTATCAAAGGTTTCGCCCTTTGCTGTGAGCATAATAATGGGCGCGCTTGATGTTTTTCTTATTTCTCTGCAAACCTGCCAGCCGTCCATTTTGGGAAGCATAATATCAAGAAGCACCAAATCCGGAGTTTTGTTGAGGAAGGTGTTAACAGCCTCCTGACCGTCGTTTGCAATGAAAACGGTGTAGCCGTCGTTTTCAAGATAGAGTTTTAAAAGTTCACAAATATTTAGGTCATCATCAACAACAAGAATTTTATCAGCCATATTTTATTTCCTTTCTTTTATGCGTCGGGCTACGCCCGATTTTGTGTTATACTATCACCCGTTTTTGAACAGGGAATTAATAGACAATTATTTTTCTTTAACTATTTTTCATCATTTTTTTGCTTGCTTCAAGGTGGTCGATATATTGCTTTGCGCACCTCGGAGAACGCCCGCCTTTGCGCCTTGCCCACTGCTCAGCGCCGTTTAAAAGTTCTTCTTTATCAAAGGGAAAATCCCTGTCTGAAGCGATTTTCAAAACAATATCAAGGAAATCTTTTTTATCGGGATTCATAAAGTTTATCGCAAGGCCGAATCTGTCTGAAAGCGAAAGTTCTTCCTGAATAGTGTCTGCTTTATGAACATCGTTTTCCCTGTCTGTGAAATTTTCTTTAACAATGTGACGGCGGTTTGAAGTTGCATAGATAACGCTGTTTTCTTTCCTCTTTGAAAGCGTTCCTTCAAGCGCTGCTTTGAGTTCGGAGAAAGAATCTTCTTTTTTATCAAAACTCAAATCATCAATAAATATTATGAATTTCATCGGGTTGCCGAGTATTTTATCCCTTATAAGAGTTAAATCCCCGATATCACCCTTTGATATTTCAATTATTCTCAGTCCCCTGCTCTTGTATTCATTCAGTATTGCGTGAACGGTTGAACTTTTTCCCGTTCCCCTGTCGCCGTAAAGAAGAATATTGTTTGCAGGAAGTCCGCTGAGAAAAGCAAGAGTGTTTTCAACAACCTGATTTCGCTGAAATTCATAGTTTTTAAGGTCTGAAAGCCTTATTGAATCAATTGAAGAAATCGGTTGGAGTTCTTTGTTTCTCCATGAAAAGCCGCAGTATTTTGCAAAAATGCCAAAGCCGTTTTCACCGTAAAACTTTTTAAGCGCTTCAACGCTGTTTTTCCAGTTTTCATCAAGCGGCGCCTCAGCCTTTCCCGTTTTCCAGGGGGCAAGCGTTTTGAGGATATCTTCATTATTTTCATTAATAATATCCGCGGCGCTTGTCTGAGAAATCATTTCAAGTTTTTCAAGGTCGCTTTTAACTGCCTCAAGAACTTCTTCTGAAAGATTATCCGCTCTGTTTGAAGCGGCTGCCCGACTGAAAACATTATCGTCATAAAGAATCAGGTTTGAAATATAATGTTTAAGAGATTCTCCGTTTGATGAGAGCGCATTGAAAAATTCGCCATAGCATTTATAAACGCTGTCGCTCTGCGCGTTTTCAAGAAGGTTTCTGAGCGATTGAAGAACCTTATCATTGCCGATATTATAAACGCAAAGTGAATCAATATAAAATTTCATTTTTTCAGTTTTAGTCATTCCTATTACCTCAATGTAATTTTATACCATTTGTTCACAATTTACAACACAAAAAATACATTTTTTAGATTAAACGAATATTAAATTGCAAAAATATACATAAATTTAGTTATATTCTATCAATTTGGGTTTCATTTTTTTTGCAATTTGTTGCAATTTACACTTGCAATATAGGTTTTATGGAATTATAATATTATGCGATAAAATATTAATTATATTAATTAACGGAGGAAAATACTATGGCAGATGCTAAAATTTTCTATGAATCAGATTGCAATTTAAGCGTTCTCGACGGCAAAACAGTTGCTATCATCGGTTTTGGTTCACAGGGTCACGCTCACGCTCTCAACCTTCACGAAAGCGGAGTTAACGTTGTTGTTGGTCTTTATGAAGGCTCAAAGTCATGGGCTCATGTTGAAAGCCTCGGACTTAAAGTTATGAAAACTGCAGACGCAGTTAAAGCAGCAGACGTTATTATGGTTCTCACCCCCGATGAAAAACAGGCTGCTATCTATAAGAACGACATTGAGCCGAACTTAACAGAAGGCAAGGCTCTCGCTTTTGCGCACGGCTTCAATATTCACTTCAAGCAAATCGTGCCTCCCGCAAATATTGATGTATTTATGATTGCTCCCAAGGCTCCCGGCCACACTGTTCGTTCAGAATACAAAGAAGGCAAAGGAACTCCCTGCCTTGTTGCAGTATATCAGGATGCAAGCGGTCATTGCCAGGATATCGCTCTTGCATACGGCGCAGGCATCGGCGGCGCTCGCGCAGCAATTCTTGAAACAACTTTCAAATGCGAAACAGAAACAGACCTCTTCGGTGAGCAGGCTGTTCTTTGCGGCGGCGTTACCGCTCTTATGAAGGCTGGTTTTGAAACACTTGTTGAAGCAGGCTACGACCCGAGAAACGCATACTTTGAATGTATCCACGAGATGAAACTCATCGTTGACCTTATCTACAGCGGCGGTTTCTCAAAGATGAGATATTCAATTTCAAACACTGCTGAATTCGGCGACTACGAAACAGGCAAACGCCTCATCACAGATGAAACAAAGAAGGAAATGAAGAAAGTTCTTGAAGAAATTCAGGACGGAACATTCGCTTCAAAATTCATCACAGAGGCTAACAACGGTTGGGCACACTTCAAGGCTAAGAGAGCGCTTGAGGCTGAGCATCAACTCGAGCAGGTCGGCGAAGGAATCCGCGCTATGTACAGTTGGAACGGCGACGACAAATACGCTGAGAAATAATCAAATTTTGATTATTTCAATGAATTGCTGAAATCAGCATAAATTGCCGTTGGCATGAATTGCATTTAATGCATGAATTGCCTGCGGCATTTTTTATTCTGCAATTCAATTCATGGAGCGAAACGAGAATTCATGGCAAAGCCAATTCATGACTCCGTCAATTCATTAAAACCTAAAAAAACGATTCGGTATTCCGAATCGTTTTTTATGTTGGTCGCCCCTACGGTTTTCGTTACCTATACAACTATTGTAGGGTGCGACGCCCTCGACGCACCGCGTTGATCACCAAATATTATATTGGCGCATAAATGAAACGAACCGCATAATTCCGGCGCATTTCCACGCCCCGAAATTTT
>JAFYFO010000212.1 GCA_017543725.1 Eubacterium sp. | reverse complement strand
TTCTTGTTTTCGGGAGTGAGAAGTTCGCTGTAATCGGTTCCAACGGAGGACTTCTTTGAGTTAGCAAGAAGCGGGCCGTTGCTCTTTAATACATTGTTAACCTTGTAGTTCGCTGAACCCTGGTCTGCCTTGATGAGGGTTGTGATGAAAGGAATGAGTCCTTTTTCTTTTCCTGCAGCATCTTTATAAAGGATGTTTGAAAGAAGGAACATTCCGCTTTCATTGCTGAAACCAACAAGACCGTTTGCTCTCTTTTTAAGAGTGAAGGAAGCGTCGTCGCAGCGCTTCAACTGGAATAATCCGTTGACTATATCGGTTAAAATGCTCTTTTCGCCGATTCCGCCGATTGCATCAATAAGTTGCTGAACAAGCGGAAGTTCCGAAGTAATCTTATTGTTCGGGTCTGCAAGAGTATCGTTAACAATGCTGATAATCGGGTTTATCCATTCGCCGATTAAAACATTGACGAAGTATTCAAGAACCTTGGAAGCGTCGTTTTCAGTTGCAAGAGCCTTGAAGCCGTTGAGAACGGTGTTTTCTTTCTGAGTCCATGTCTTGTCCTGAGTGTGGTCGCTCGGGTTAACATATGAATGTTCAACATTTGCGATTTTATATGAAAGAGTCCAGTCGGAGTCAACATTGTATTTTGCAACATATTTCTTGCCCATTATGTCGAGAAGTTCGGGAAGAGCAACAAAGATGTTGTTGAGACCCTTCTGAGCAGCCTTGCCCTTAACATTGCATCTGATATCGTCGCCGTGAGCAGCAAGATAGGTGTTTACTGCGTCGAGTGCGAAAGAAGCGATTTCGGTAACAGCCTCGTCGATTGCTTTTGCAAGTTCGGGGTCGCCGCTGAGAATTCCGTTTTTAAGAACTTTTTCAAGTCCGCCGTTGAGACGAGCGCCTGCAAGAGCCTTATCCGCAACATAGATGTTTGTGAAAACGGGAACAGAAGTGTCAACGCCGGGAGCGTATTCGGTGTATGTTCCGACGATTGCGATTGCCTCAGCGTCGTTTCCGAGCAGCCAGTTGAGGATTGAAGGAATAACTTTGTTGAGGTCGAATGCAAGGTTGCCGATACCGACGGTTGTGTTGCCGTTTTCCTGAGCGAGCGCCTTGATTGCCGGAATTCCGCCGCCTTCGCCGAGACCTGAAACAAGAATTGTGTAGAGGTCACTTTCCGCAGCGGTCTTATCGTTGAATACCATCGGAACAACAACTTCATCAACAAGAACAACAAGAAGGGGAAGTAGATTAAATACAGTTTCAATCGGTTCCGTGTAGAGGTTGTTCCAGATGTCATAAAGCGAGTTGTAAAGGTCAACATCGGACATAAGGAGTTCGCCCAGAATGCCGTCTATAATACCATAGTACTTAGAACCGGGCTTGAGATATTCAAGATATCCGTTGATAGTGGTGTTAACAACTTCAACTGCCATTTCTTCGGGAATCTTGTATTCATCATATTCATATGCAGCGTCGCCGAGTTCGTCTTTAACTAACTTGCCGACTTTTTTATCTTCATAGAAGAATTTGACATTCACGGTTCCGTAGAAACCGAAGTCCGCGTCTGTTTTGCCCTGATACTGCTGAATTATAACCGCCGGAAGCATTTCCTTGACTATATCAAACACAGGAGTTGCATCATCTGACGGATATACTTTATCAATATAGTAGAACATTATCGCGTCGCCGTCATCCGGAATGAATCCGCCATAGAGCATTTCAAATTCATCTGCGATAGTGAACCTTTTAAACATTGTAACAGCCGCGTCCTCGTCGGAACAGTTATCAAGGTTCAGGTCGATATCCTGATTTAATGTGCTGCCTTCGGGAGGAAATTCGCTTAAGAATCTTTTTGCATACTCGCTGAATTTACAACCGTCACTTTTGAGATAATCGTTAAAGGAATTGCCGGTGTTTTTTCTGAAATTATAAAGATCCTTAATCTGGTCATCGGTAATCATCTGAGCATCAACAAATTCTTTAGCGCTTTTATATGCAGATGTGTCATATGATTTTGTTGCCTCGATAGCGCCGATAGCAATAGCGCTGTAGTAGGGAGAAGCAAATTCGCCCGTTCCGTCCTGCTTAGACGCTGCAGTTGAACCATCGAAAATAGTGTCGTAAACTGCCTGGAGACATTCTGCGTCGGTGGGCTTTCCGATAACTTCTTTATAATTTGAAGGAGTTATAGCGGTTCCGTTATACTTAACGGTTGCTCCGCCGAGGTTTGCAAGATAGAGATAGAAAATGCCCATAACATATTCTTCGTGAGCCTGGAAATAAAGGGCTGAAGCAATGTTATCTATCTGGAAGGGAGCGCCTTCAAAATCAAGATACATATTGTCGTATGCAATCTTGGTGTCGCAACTCTTATCTGTTTTATTAACATCCTTGAGTTTAACGCCGCCGATTTCGAAGTTTTCAAGTTCTTCAAGCGTGTATTCGCTGATGGCTTTGCCTGCGTCTTCAACAGTCTTTTTATATGCTTTAAGAGCAGCCGTGCCTTTAACGCTTCCGCCCGGTTCGGAGAAAACTTCATCATAAGCGTCAAGATGCTTTTGAAGAAGCGCCTTGAGTTTCGGAAGATTCGTTTCTGCAAATTCTTTCTTTTTTGAATCGGAAGAATTTATGTTATCCAAACAAAACTGATAAAGAGCATAAAAATCCATTGTTGCATCAGCATCATCAAGATAGTCGTAAAGACCGAGCGCGGAAAAATTCTTATATGTGCTTTCCGCTTTGCTGGCTGAATAGCCGATTTCCTGATAATAATTTTTGATTATTTGCTCTTTGTTTCCTTTTGCGCCCAATAATTTCATAAGGGCTGGGGAAACGCCTGCAACGATGTCCTCAAGCGAGGTGTTCTCGTCAACAGTCATACCAAGACCCTCAAGGGTTGATTTAAGTGCGCCGTTTGCGAGTGCCGGGACATAGTTGTTGATTAATGCGGTAACAGCGTCGAACGCTTCATCCGCCTTAACATTGTTGTTCCAGTACGCTGCGTTTTTATCGGTTTTATTGCCGTCTGCTGCAAAAGCGGTAAAACCAACGCTGCAGGTTGAAACAACCATTACCAGAGCCAAAAAGAGGCTGAGGATTTTTTTGCTCGCTTTCATTAATCATCTCTCCTTTTCCTAAATGATTTTGCACAAGTCACTTTC
>JAFYFO010000211.1 GCA_017543725.1 Eubacterium sp. | reverse complement strand
TAGAAAAGAATAGAATATATCTGTCTCAAAATAGTGAACGAGGATATGTTCTTTACACTTCAAAAATGTATCCACAAGGAACCAAGGATAAATACTGGTTTGGTTACCGAGCCAATCGGCTAGAAAAGATCTCTGCAGCAAAGGAAAAGTATCTAGTGTTTATATGTAGGAATGATAAAACGCTCATTATTAGATTTCCTGTTAATTTCTTACAAGAATTACTACCTAATTTGAACTATTCAGAAGACGAAGAAGGCAATATCAAACATTACCACATCGTTTTATTTAAGGATTATGATAAATATACGATGCTTTTATCTAAACCAACTCTTACTGAAATAGATATTTCTGAATATGTTGTTGCCGAAATATAAAGAAAAGATTATATTTTTACGAAGATGTAGGGGGTTCTTATTGTGTTCTGAGTGCAAGGTATGGCTGATTATCCAGGCTGTAAAAGTAAGTGTGTTCATTATAAAAACCATTTAACCATTGATGTGTCGAAACAAAAGAATGGTAAATGGGTACGCGCGAAACTGGGAATATACTTAAATGAAAAGCGAGGAGTTGCAAATGCAACTCCTTTTTGGTTAATATTTGACATTTGTTATCATATATGATAACACATATATCTTAAGCAGGTGATAGATACATACAAATACAAATACTAACATCCAAAAGCGCCTGAAACGCAGTTGCAGCAACGGTTTCGGGCGCTTTTTTATATGCGATATTGTTTATTGTGATTTTTTCTTTGATTCATTGTAGCCTGCTTCAATGATTGCGGGAAGATTATCAATAATGAAATGCTGCGCGTCTTCGTTATATAAAACAACATAGTACGGACCGTACTGGCCGTTTCGCTGTTCCAATGAAACTCCCATATTTTCCGCACTCGGGGCGGGGCGCTTATGATTTTTGCCGTTAATCTCAACAACATTAAGAATTCCGATATCAACCAGCCATCCGGTTAATGCCGTTGTTTTGAGTTTTGTCATTCTTTCCGGTTTTAAAGCGTTTATTTTCTGCGCAATTATTGAAATCGGCTGCGGCTCGGAGGAATACTCGAATTTTTCGATTTCAATTTTTTGAACATCAAATTTTTCAGAGGCTTTCCTTTTTGGTATGCCGTTTTGCGCGGCTTCATTTAAAATATCCGAAACATAAAGCAAGCAGCGGGAAATCTTGATGTTGTTTATAACATCGTTTTCATCAACTTCTTCTTTGGTTATCGGATTTATTCCTCTTGCCAAATCGTCAATATAGTCTTTTGCGTGCAAAAGCACTCGCATATCAATGTCCATATTATCCCTGCCTTTCAAGTATTATTATACTTTATCGAACAAATGTTGTCAATATGCGGGTTTATTATCAAAATTACAATTTTATTACAATCTTTAATTTGGAAAATTTTCTATTGAAATTTGCAATATAATAGGTTATATTATTAAATATTATAAAGAGAATAGTCGTGATTTCTTTAAACGAATAAGGGGCGAATGCCCGAAATTAAGCACGCGCGGAGATGTGTATGGAAAAAATCACAAGCAAAAGCAACGATATTATTAAGGACACAAAAAGGCTTATTTCTTCATCAAAAGCGAGGGCTCAGAGCGGCGCTTTTGTTCTGGAGGGCGCGAGGCTATGTTTTGATGTCCTTAATTCTGTTTATAGGATTAAAACTGTTTTTATAACGGAAAAGATTTTTGAAAAATATCCGCTTGAATTGCCGGCGCTCTTTGAAAGGGCGGATAATTCATATATGATAAGCGAAGAAGTTTCAAAAAAACTCAGCGATACCGAAAACCCGCAGGGCGTTTTTGCCGTTTGCGAAATGATTGAAAACAAATCGCAGCCGTCATCATCAAAAATCCTTGCGCTTGATAATGTTCAGGACCCCGCAAATGTCGGCGCGATTATAAGAACTGCCGAGGCGCTCGGTATAGAGGAAATAATAACATATAATTGCTGCGATATATATAATCCAAAGGCGCTTCGAGCGTCAATGGGCTCGGTTCTGAGAGAAAAGATATTTGATGTTTCTTCCCTTGAAGAATGTCTTAAAAGCCTTGGCGCAGAGCATAAAATCTATTCCGCTGTTCCTGCGGCTTCCGCAAAGAATATAACTGAAATTGATTTCTCTTTGCCCTGCGTTTGCATTGTCGGAAACGAGGCAAACGGAGTTGAAGAGAATATTAAAGCAATATCGGATAAACTTATAACAATTCCCATGCTCGGCAACGCTGAAAGCCTGAATGCGTCCGTTGCCGCTTCAATAATAATGTGGGAGATGCTCAGATGACGGATAAAAGATACTGGCTCTGGCTTGCCCTCTGCCTTGGCGAAGGCGCAAAGTTCAAAGAGATTCTTGAGGATTTCGGCTCGGTTGAAAAACTCTATAACAGCAATGTTATTGAATGGAAAATGAGCCCCGCCCTGAC
>JAFYFO010000210.1 GCA_017543725.1 Eubacterium sp. | reverse complement strand
GCAAAACCGTTGAAAAAGGAAAGAGCGCATTCGCAGGCCCCGAAATCAAGGGCAAAACTCTCGGCGTAATCGGACTCGGCGCTATCGGCAGACTTGTTGCAGAAGCTGCGGTTGACCTTGGTATGAAGGTAATCGGCTACGACCCGTTCCTTCCCGCAGACGCTGAACTCAAAAAGGGAATAACTCTCAACAACAATCTTGAAGAGATTTTCCCCGTTGCTGATTATCTTACTCTCCATGTTCCGCTCACTGATGAAACAAAGGAACTTATCAATAAAGACACCATTGCAACAATGAAAGACAGCGTTCGCATTATGAACTTTGCAAGAGGCGCTCTCGCAAACAGCGACGATGTTATTGAAGCGCTTGAAGAAGGAAAAATGAGCGCTTATGTAACTGATTTCCCCGATGCAAATGTTATCGGCGTTGACGGTGTTATCGCAATTCCCCACCTCGGCGCATCAACTCCCGAAAGTGAAGAAAACTGCGCTGCAATGGGCGCTATGGAACTCATTGATTTCCTTGAAAACGGAAACATCAAAAATTCTGTTAATATGCCGAATGTTAAACTTGATAAATCGGGCACTTGCAGAATAACCGTTATTCATAAGAATCAGCCGAATATGATTTCAACCATAACAGACACAATTTCAAAGGACGGCGTTAATATCGCTTCATTTGAAGATAAAAACAGAGGGGATATCGCATACGGAATCATTGATTGCGATACCGATGTTTCCGAAAGCGTTGAAACCGATATCAAAGCAATAGACGGCGTTATCAGAGTCAGAGTTATTAAATAAACAATTCAAAAGAAAGGCAGACGATTTTTTTCGTCTGCCTTTGATTTTTTGTTTATGAGATTTAGTTTTTATTGAAAAGTCGGGAAAATGCCGATTTTAAATTTCCCTTTACTTTGCTTCTTTTTCCGCTTCTTCGGCGTTAATTTCCTGAGCGGTTTTTTCATATATATATTCCGATAGAATTGCTTTATTCTTTTCCGCGTCAACCCTGATAACCGAAGCGCCGTTAATATTTGCATATTCCCATGTTCCGTCAAACGGAACTCTTGCATCCGTTCTCTCCCCTTTCAGACAGGGCAGAGCAGCAAAGGCAATCTTTTTGAGTTCGGATTTTGATAAATCCGTTTCAAGATAGGGCGCCGCGGCGTTTGCGAGTTTATAGAGTTTGAGCGGATTTGATTTAACCTCGTTGAGAATACTGTTTATAACGGTTCTCTGGCGTTTTGCGCGCATAAAATCGGTGTCTATCTTCCTGATTCTTGAATATGCAAGCGCCTGCTTTCCGCTGAGGATTTGCTTTCCGGGTTTGAGTTTAACTTTGCCGTATCTCTTTTTATGGTTTGTTACTTCTTCAGCCTCTTTTTCGCTGACTTCAATTTCAACTCCGCCGATACTGTCAACCATTGCCTTGAACATTTCAAAATCGGTGACAACATAGCCGTCAAGGTCAACTCCGTAGTTATATTCAATCGCGTCAACAACGCCGCTGTATCCGTTTTCCTGAGCGGAAGTATTAAGCCTCTGGCTGTATCCTTTTGATGGGATATAAACCCAACTGTCTCTTAAAAAAGATATCATTTTAAGGCATTTATGCTTTGTGTCAACCGAAACGAGCATCATTGAATCGGGGTGGCTCGTTTTGGTGTCCTGATTTTTTCTCGCGTCAACGCCGAGAAGCAGGATGTTTTTAACTCCCCTTTCGCTTTTCAAATCGCCCGACTGAACATATTGGTTTTCAACTTTATCATCATAATTGATTTTTCCGAGGACTCCGTTGACCATTGAAAGCCCTGCGATAACAACTATGAGAATAACTGCAATCAGCCCTATGAAAATCTTTTTCCCGACTGAGCCTTTTTTCTTCTTTTTGGGATTCTTTTTGGGTCTTTCCCTTCTTCTTTCCTCGGCTTCCCTCTCGTTTCTGCTGCGGCGCTCCCTATCGAAATCCCTGAGAATTTCAGGCGAAAAATCGCTTTGCGCCTGCGCGCCGTATCGCTTCGGAGGCTCAAGTTCCATTGAATCGGAATAAAGCATTTCGTCATCGGGAACGCTCCTGTCTCTTGAATCGTTTGCTATTCTTCTGTCGGGATTAAAGCCCTCGTTATCAAATCTTGGCAAAAAAGTCACCTTCAATTATAAATTATCAATAATGCGAGTTGCCCATAAGCCGAGTTCTGTATTAAACGGTTATCTATCTCGACGCATTGTTGCCAATACGCTCAAGCCGCCCTTCGAAGTTATGTGTCGAGCAAACAACTCTTCTGTCGGCGTTGCAGCGGATGGGGTTTACATGGCAGCAGGTGTCTCCATCTGCTCGGTGGGCTCTTACCCCGCCTTTCCATCCTTACCTACAAAGTAGGCGGTTTATTTCTGTTGCACTTTCCCTGAGGTCACCCTCGGCGGCCGTTAGCCGTCATCCTGCTCTGCGCTGCTCGGACTTTCCTCATACCAATGGTACGCAACCGTCCGGACAACTCGCAGATATAATAATAAGATATTTTTTGACTAAAATCAATAATTATTAAAAATTAGTTGCAAAGAAATTATTATTGTAGTAAAATTATAATGTTAAAAAATGCATATTGCTGATATGTGAAAGGAAATAAATATGCTTGTTAATATGAAAAATCTGCTCTCAGACGCAGAAAAAGGCAATTATGCAGTGGGCTCTTTTTCCGTTGCGAATATGGAAATGGTTCTCGGCATATTAAAGGCGGCTGAGGAACTCAGCGCTCCGGTTATTCTTCAGATTGCAGAAGTCCGCCTGAAGCAATCGCCGCTTGAAGTTATCGGTCCTCTTATGGTTGCCGCCGCAAAAAACGCAAAAACCCCCGTTGCCGTTCACTTCGACCACGGAAAAACAATGGAGAAGATTTCACAGGCGCTTGAAATCGGATTCACTTCCGTTATGTTTGACGGCTCGCATCTTCCCCTTGATGAAAACATTGCTCAGACAAAGGAAGTTATTAAAAAAGCGAAAGAATACGGAGCCGCAGTTGAGGCTGAAATCGGCTGCGTCGGCGGAAGCGAAGACGGAAGCGAAGATATTGCAATCAACTGCACAAAGCCCGAAGACGCTGTTCGCTTTGAAAACGAAACAGGAGTTGACGCGCTTGCAATCGCAATCGGCAACGCTCACGGCAACTATAAATCAACTCCGAAACTCCGCTTTGATATTCTTGAAGAGGTTGAAAAATCAACAAAAACGCCCCTTGTTCTTCACGGCGGAACGGGAATAACTCCCGATGATTTCATCAGATGTTCAAAAACAGGTATTAAGAAGATAAACATAGCAACCGCAACCTTTGATATGGTTGAAAAAACCGTTCACGACTGCTATAATGAAAACAGCATCGGCGGCTACTATGATTTGCAGGCAGCCGAAGTTGAGGGCGCATATCAGAACGCAAAGCGCCATATACTTATTTTCGGAACAGATAACAAAGCATAAAAAGCAGAGCAAAGGAGAATAAAGCAATGCAGAATTATATAACATTTGATATGAGCAAACCCCTTGATTTCATTCCGATTGGAAGAATTGCAATCGACTTCAACCCAACCGATATGTATATGCCCCTTTCGGAATCGTCAAATTTCAACAAATATGTCGGCGGTTCGCCTGCTAATATTGCAGTCGGTCTTGCGCGCCTCGGCTGTAAAGTCGGATTCCAGGGCTGTGTTTCAAACGACCAATTCGGCGATTTCGTTGTTAATTATTTCGATAAAGAAGGAATAGACACTTCTAAAATAACAAGGGCTAAAAACGGCGAATGTCTTGGCTTGACCTTCACGGAAATTCTTTCAAAGGAAAAATCCTCAATCCTTATGTACAGGGATAATGTTGCGGATTTCTGCCTCGCTCCGGAGGATATCGACGAGGAATATATTGCCTCTGCAAAAGCAATTGTTATTAGCGGAACAGCGCTTGCTCAGAGCCCTTCAAGAGAGGCTTGCCTTAAAGCGATGATTCTTGCGAAAAAGAACAACACAAGAATTATTTTTGATATTGACTATCGTGAATACACCTGGAAGAGCAAGGATGAAATTGCCGTTTATTATTCAATTGTTGCTCAGAATGCGGATATCATTATGGGCTCAAGAGAGGAATTTGATTTAACCGAAGGAATTATCGGCGCAAGAGAGAGCGACCCCGAATCGGCTAAATACTGGCAGAGTTTCGGCGCTTCAATCTGCGTTATCAAACACGGCAAGGAAGGCTCAACCGCATATACAAACGACGGCAAGTTCTACACAATCAAGCCCTTCCCCGCAGTTAAACTCAAGGGCTTCGGCGGCGGCGACGGCTACGGCTCGTCCTTCCTTTATTCACTTCTTCAGGGCAAGGATATTATCGACTGCCTTGAATTCGGCTCTGCTTCGGCTTCCATTCTTATTTCGGCTCACTCCTGCTCAGACGCAATGCCTTCTGCAAAACAGGTTGAAGAATTCATCAAAAAGAGCAAGGAAGAATACGGCGAAATGGTTGCTCGTGCATAACGCAAGCGTTATGCACAATGAAATTGGGTGTGGGCAGCGCCCACCCGAAATTCTTAATTCTTAAATCTTAATTATTAAATATATTTTTACGGAGGAAAAATATATGAATCCTATTCTTTTAGCCGCAGCAACGCTCGGCGACAAAATTGACAGCGCGTTTTATGCTTTTGATATGTGGGTTTTCCACCTCTTCGGAAGTATGCAGTGCGGCTTTTTAACCACAATTTCAAAAATTTTCACAACCTTCGGCGATGAGGCGTTTGTTATTCCGATGGCAATTCTCGGAATCGTTCTCTGCCTCTTCAAGAAAACAAGAAAATACGGCTTTGCACTGATTTTTGCAATAGCAATCGGAACAATCGTAACCAATGTTGTTGTTAAGCCAATGGCGCTTCGTATCAGACCTTACAACACGCTCCAGGGCAATGCCGAATACTGGGCTTGGTATAAGGGCGTTGGAATGCTTTCCGAAAGCGACTATTCCTTCCCCTCGGGTCACACAACCGCCGCATTTGAAATGGCAACTGCAATGTTCCTTTGTTTTATGAGCGATAAGAAAAAGAAAATCGCCTGGATTTTCCCCGTTCTTGCGATTTTAACAATGTGTTCAAGAGTTTATTTAATGGTTCACTACGCAAGCGACGTTCTCTGCGGACTTGTTGTCGGAATCTGTGCAGGCGTTATTGCTTTCTTCCTTTCAAAACTCGTTTGCAGAATCTTTAAAAAGGTTAAATTCCTTGATTCAATCGACTGCGATAAACTCTTTAAGAAACTCGACAAAGAGGATGAACACCCCTATAAATGGAATAAAGCAATCATCTGCCTTGCGGTTGTTGCCTTCTTCCTCGTTGCCTATATCCCCTCCCTTTCCGAAGGCGGAGAGGAGGCTGTTCGCTGTGCATATAACGAGGAATACGACTGCCAGAACGAGGCTAAAATGGATGATGAAAAATATCCTGCAATAGACGGAAAACGCTATTGCAAAATCCACTGGAAACAGTTAAACGGCGTTGACGATTAATAACGCAAATCAAATCTTTTAGGTATCTGCTGCGGCGGATACCTTTTTTATTGCACAAAAATAATCTTTATGATAGAATAAAAACAGAATTTACGGGAGGTGGAAAGAATGGCTGAAAAACAATATATCGCTATTGACCTGAAGTCTTTTTACGCCTCCGTTGAATGTGTTGAAAGAGGGCTCGACCCGCTGACGACAAACCTTGTTGTTGCCGATAAAAGCAGAACTGAAAAAACAATATGCCTCGCAGTTACTCCCTCGCTGAAATCATACGGCATTTCGGGCAGGGCAAGGCTTTTTGAAGTTGTTGAACAAGTCAGGCAGGTCAATAATCAGCGCAGATGGAAAGCGCCGAACAATCAGTTTGTCGGAAAATCCTGCGACTATAACGAACTGAAGAAAAATCCCGCCCTTGAACTTGACTACATTGTTGCTCCTCCGCAGATGCTTCACTATGAGAAGGTCAGCGCGGGGATATATGAAATATACCTTAAATATGTTGCGGCGGAAGATATCCATGTTTATTCCGTTGACGAGGTTTTTATCGACGCAACGAATTATCTTAAAACATATAATATGACGGCGCGCGAACTTGCCAAAACGATGATTCGCGATGTTCTGAAAACAACGGGAATAACCGCAACGGCGGGCATCGGAACAAATATGTATCTCTGCAAAATTGCAATGGATATTGTTGCAAAGCATATTCCTGCGGATAAAGACGGAGTTCGCATAGCGGAACTTGATGAAATGAGTTACCGCGAAAAACTCTGGACCCATAAACCGATAACGGACTTCTGGAGAGTCGGCAAGGGCTACAAAAACCGCCTTGAAAGCGCAGGACGGTACACAATGGGCGATATTGCCCGCTGTTCCGTCAACAACGAGGATTTGCTTTATAATCTCTTCGGAATAAATGCGGAACTCCTCATAGACCACGCCTGGGGCTGGGAGCCCTGCACAATCGCCGAGATAAAATCATACAAACCCGAAACAAAATCGCTCAGCGTTGGTCAGGTTCTGCAGGAGCCTTATGATTACGATAAGGCGAGAATCATTGTCAGGGAAATGACCGAGGGGCTTGTTCTTGATTTGGTTGATAAGGGATATGTTACAAATCAGGTTGAACTGACAATCGGATATGATATTGATAATATCAAAAAGAACGGCGGTTTTGAGGGCGAAATCAAAGAGGATTGGTACGGCAGAAAAGTTCCCAAACCCGCTCACAGCACGGAAAACACAGGCAGATACACCTCTTCAACCAAGTTGATTATGGAAGCGATGATGAATCTATTCACCCGCATTGTTGACAAAAATCTTCTTGTTCGCCGAATGTATGTTGTTTTCAATCACTTAATTGAAGAAAACGAGGTTGAGGGAGTTTTGCCCGATGGGGAACAACTTGATTTCTTCACCGACTATCAGAAAAAGGAAAAAGAAGAAAAAGTTCTGGGAGAAAACCTTAAAAAAGAAAAGAACCTCCAGTATGCAATGCTTGATATCCAAAAAAAATACGGCAAAAACGCCATACTCAAAGGAACAAACCTTAAAGAAGGCGCAACCGGCATAGAAAGAAACAAGCAGGTCGGAGGCCACAAAGCATAATTATAAGAGGAAGCCATATGACTGATTATAAAATGATAGCAAAACAAATATTATCTCTGGCAGAAATATCGTCAAATCCCATTTGCATTATGGCAAACGCTTCAGCGCTGCTGTTTTATTCAATGGAAAAGATTAACTGGGCAGGGTTTTATATCGTTGAAAACGGCTCGCTTCTGCTCGGTCCGTTTCAGGGCAGAGCCGCCTGCGTTAAAATTGAAAAAGGCAGGGGCGTTTGCGGCACTGCCTGGGCAGAAGACAAAATTCAGTTGGTTGATGATGTTCACTCATTTCCCGGTCATATCGCCTGCGACAGCGCTTCAAAATCCGAAATCGT
>JAFYFO010000209.1 GCA_017543725.1 Eubacterium sp. | reverse complement strand
ATAATAGGGATTATTTTCAATAAGCATATCAAGAAGTTTCGGGCAAATCTCTTTATTGATAATCAGTTTTTTAACTTTGAACTCATCCCTTATCTTCTTCGTTAAATAGAGTTTTCCCATCAGAGAAAAATCGTCAAGAAGAAGGAAAACGCCCTGCTGATAGCGCATTAAATCATTTGTCGGAACATCAATGAGTTTTGCACTCGGCGAATTCATATCAAGAAGCCCGCTTTTGTTTTTGATATTATTCATAACGGTTTTTCTGTCTTCAAGAAATTCGCCGAAATTTTTATAATCTATTTTTGAGGACTCGCGGTAAACAAGAACAGAATAGTTTTTTATCCAGTAATTCGCAACATCAATTGAACTTGTGTAGTCCTCGTCGTTATTTATTTCAAGGGTGTAAAAAAGAATATCCTCATCATATTCCCTTCTGTCTTTCAAAGCAAAGGAAAGCGCTGCATAGGGGCTTTTTGAAAAGTCGATAAGAGGGCTTATTCCAAGGTAATGCTGTGAAAAAGCAAGGAAGGAATACATATTATTTGTATCCGCGCTGCCGATTATTTTTTCATAAAGTTCGGTGAAACGCCCGAGTTTTGAATAATAATTATAGAGAAAATCGGCATTGATAAGATTTATTCTGTTTTTATTCTGAAAAAGAAATTCCCTGTTTCTGAAAATCGTCGGAAGAAGAGGACGGCTTAAATCGTCTTTTCTCTCGCCTCTGAAATAAATCCTTTTGCCTTCGTTAAACGGCTTTAAAACATATTCTTCAAACTGCTCAATTGTTTCAATTCTCGTTTTATCAAGGGCAAAATCAAAATCGAGTTCGTTTTCAAGTTTTTCGTTTATTAATCTGTTTATTTTCATATCAATATTTATTGTGAACTTTCTCGGCAAAGCAGAGAAAATCCTTTATCTCAATTATTTTTCCGTCGTCAAGAACCGCTTTTCCGCTCATTTTTCCGAAAACCTGATGCTGGTCGGTTATAATCGCTTTCAAATCAATAACGGCGGCTCTGTCGATAATCGGCTCAAAAGTCATTTCAAATCTGCCGTCGCTTGATGTGAATGTCCAGGGGTCAATATAATTTTCGCTGATATTGAAAACAACATCGTCTATCTTATGCGCTTTTCCGTCATAGAAAATAACATTTTCGCTCGCCGCTTCGGTGTTGCCGAATCCGTAGCCGATATTGAAGCCGAAAGGAACACCGTCAACCTGACCCGAGCCCGAGCCCCAATACCAATAGTTATCATATGTCCAGACTCCGCGCCCCCAATCAAGTCCGGCAAAATCCTGCGACGGGTCGAGTTCGAAGGTTTCGCCGTCGTATTCAATTCTGCCCGAGGCTCTGAAACAGTTTATTTTCTGATTATAATAAAACGCGGTTTCATCGTTATCCCAGGGGGTTGCGATAACCATTGATTCCTTCGGCTCATCGCTGAGGGTTATATTGCAGCGAATCCCCTTTCCTTCATTAAAAGAAGGATAACTCATTCTTAAAAGCCTGTTTCCCTCAAAATGAACGAATTCCATATTAACCTTATTGTTTCTGAACAAAACATTGCCCTCTTTTGAGGACGGCGGCATATTTGTTTTTCCCATCGGGAAAGGAACAATAACCGATTCGGTTTTTTCCATTGCGGATTTCAAATCAACAAGGCTGACGCTGTTCATTCCGATATAACCCAAATCGGAAACAGTCAGGCAAAGCGCAAGTTTATGCTTATTGCTGATAATATAATAATAGTCCCACTCCTTGATTCGGGTTTTGCGCTTTTTGATATCTTTTCTTGAATATTCCTGAATAAGAGTTCTGCTCCAACCCGGTTCGGTTAATTTTCCGTTTACATCAAGCAATTTATGAGCAACGGTTACTTCGTGATTTCGCATAATACCTTTCTCCTGAATATAATCAGGTGCGGGCAGCGCCCGCCCGAAATTCTTGACTCTTAACTTAACATAAGCGCCAAAGCAAGTTTTGCCGCGGTTTCAAGTTGGGAAACGCTTGTGTATTCCTCGCAGGAATGGCAGTTATTCATTCCCGTTGCAACAACAAGTCCGTCAACACCGTGCTGAGCAAAAACATTGCAATCCGAGCCTCCGAAAGTTGGGGCGCACTCGCCTGCAAGAGAAAGATTTTCGCAGCATTTTTTAAATCTTTCAACTGTTTCGCTGTTTTCGTCAACACCAAAAGCCCTGATACAAACCTCGTATTCAAAGTCAAGCCCTGCGCCGAATTTATCGGCGGCGTTTTTGCAAATTGTTTCAACCTCATTTAAAACGCCCATAGTTTTTGAATCGTCAAAGCATCTTATCTCGCCGTTTACGGTGCATAAATCGGGAACAATATTGGTTGCCTTACCGCCGTTGATAATGCCGACATTTGCAGTTATTCCCTCGCCGATAGAGCCGCAGGGAATTTCCGAAACTGCAAGCGCCGCCGCTTTAATCGCATGGATTCCGTCTTTTGAAGCAAAGCCTGCATGGGCGCTTTTGCCGATGAATTTTGCTGTGTATGAAAGAATTGTCGGGGCGGAGGAGGCTGCGGAGCCAACATCGCCGTCAAGGTCGAAAACATACGCCTGCTTTGATTTAAGGCGCGAATAATCAAAATGCGCACTGCCGCCGCAGTGGGTTTCTTCATCAACCGTGAAAAGAATTTCAATCGGTCTGTGGGAAAGATTGTTTTCTTTTATAACGCTCAGCCCTTCAAGAATTGAAACAATCCCTGCAACATCATCCGAGCCGAGAACGGTATCACCCTTCGAGGTAATTTTTCCGTCTTCGTGGATGACTGCGCATTTGCCGCGGGAGGGCTCAACGGTGTCCATATGCGAGGAAAAAACAATCGGCTCAAGGTT
>JAFYFO010000208.1 GCA_017543725.1 Eubacterium sp. | reverse complement strand
ATTTTGTTGAGACATATTCTTCACCCCTTTTCTATGGTTTTGGTCGACTTTATTGTAAAGGATTTTATGGAATATGTCTCGTTTTTTTATTAAAAAAATAAATGTTGAGGCTTTTCCACCCCAACATTTATTATAGAACCTCTTTTTGTTATGGGGCGATAATTTGATTTATACTGTTACTTTAAATCCTGCTTTGGATTATGTTTTAAAAACGGATGCGCTTTGCTTTGATAATGTGAACAGAGCGCAGGCAAAGCCCTTTGCCCTGAAACTTGCCTCAGCCTGCGCAAACGCAAGCGCTTATTCCGAGGAACTTGCAACGCTTTCGGAAATTGAAAAAACATTAAAAAAATGACGGAAGTCTTCTTTGAAAACTTCCGTTGTTTTTATTTATTGCAATTATTGCTGTAGGGACAGCCGCTGCAGTTATGGGAGCAGCCGCCCTTATTTGATTTTTTATCCTTAACGATTTTTCTTATCGCAAGAAAAACGAGAAGCGCAACAATAACCAAAACAATAACCGTTGCAATATTTGCCTTGATAAAACTCAGCATTCAATTCATTCCTTTTCCAAAACAAAAACTTTTCCTCTGAAATCTCCGTCAAGTTCGCTTCCGAAGGTTTCTTTGATATTATAGCCGTTAAGAAGGCTTTCAATCGGCGGATTTGCGCCGTTTTTAAAAGTGTGAACAATAAGCAGCGCTTCGCTTTCGTATTCCCTTAAAACAGCCTGATATCCCTCGGGGTCTGAATAGTCCTCGGCTGTTGCAATTATTGCCGATGTGAAGCCCTTCTTTATAATATGCTTAACCCTTGAATAAAAATCAATCGCATCAAGGGCGCATTGCCACTGCTCCTTTGATAAATCAAAGATTTCGCCCGAAAGGCAGAGCCTGCCGAGGAAAGAGGCTGAGAGAAGATAGTTTATTCTGTTTATATCGGCGTTTGCTCTTAAAACCGCCCAAATCTGGCTTTGTTCGGGTCTGATAAGCCTGTGCATATTAGCCGCGATAAGGGGGATGGAGTTCGTTTCGTGAGCGTCTGAAAAACTTGCCTGAGAAGCAACTTCCATAAACGAAGGCTCCAGCCTGTGACCGCCGCTTGAGCAGTTTTCAATAACGAGATGGGGCAGTTTTTCGGATATGTGCTTAAAATAATTTCTGCTTGCTTCAACGGTTTGCCTCAGCCCTTCTCCGAGGCTTTCCGCGCCGTCTGCGCCAATGCCGATATTTTCGTTGTAGTCAACTTTAAGATATCCGAAATCTGCGTCTTCAAGCAGTTTTATAACTCTTTCATCAAGAAAATCTTCAACCCATTTTTGTCGCATATCCCAAAATCTTCTTCCGCCCGATGTTATCGGATAACCGTTCTTTGTCAGGATGTGGCTTATATCGTTCCAGCCCTGCGCAAGATGGCCGAGCGTTTCAAATTCAAACCATAAGCCCGGAATCAGTCCGTGGGATTTAATGATATCGGCAACCTCTTTGATTCCGTTTGGAAAAAGGCTTTTGCTCGGAATCCAGTCGCCCGTAAGGCTGAACCAGTCGCCTTCGTCTTTTTTATACCAACCGCTGTCGATAACAAGATATCTGACTCCTGTGTTTTCAAGTTTTTCGGCTGTTTTTCTTATGTTTTCAATGGTCGGATTTCCCCAGGTTGTGCAGTATTCGTTGAAGATAACGGGCATATCCTCATCAATCTGCGCGATTCTCGGATTCTGCGCCTTAACAAGTTTATCGCAAACTTCCTCGAGCGATTTTCCAAGGGCAACAGCGGCTTTCGGAGTTTCAAAACTTTCACCGGGCTTCAGGATTTTGAACCAGTGGCCGTAATCATTATCGGCAAGTCCGCCCTGAATATATATTTCGCCGCTTTTATTGAGAATTTCAATCTGCCAACTTGAAGCGCAGTATAACTGAACGCCGAGAAATTCGCCTTTTTTGCTGTTTTCAAGAACTAAGAAGGGAAACCATTTTCTGACGGGCATAGAACCTGTCTGACCGAATTTTTCAATCCTGATTCCGTGCTTTGCCCAGGAGGTTTCCATATTCAAATCAGTCAGTTTCTGAGAAAGAAGTTTGCCTTCAGAAGCCCAGAAAGAAGTTGCTCTGTGGATTTTATCAGCCTCAATTCCCCTGATTGCAAAAGAGGAAAGAAGTTCGATTTTTGCCTCTTTTTCGGTTTCGTTCTTGAAAACCGATTTTGTGAAAACAACAGAATTTTTCTCTTCGTGAAAACTCTCGATAATATGGCCTTTTTCGCCTTTGAAAACGGTTTTATCATCGCTTTTTGAAATTTCTTTCATATTTTTAACGGACTCGCTTCCCGAAAGAGAAATTCCGTTTAAAAAGCCGCCGCTGTATTCATCGCCTTCAAGGCGCCACTCAGAATAGTATTCCATAATCTTTCTCCGAAAACAGAAATTTTTTATTGTATTATAACACGCGGAAAATATAATTCAATAAAAATAAAATTTTGATTTACAAAAATATTTATTTATTGTATAATAAACTGAAATAAATTTTTTTAGGAGAAGAAAATGAAAATTGAACTTAAGGGAAGAATTGATTCTTCAAACGCAGCGCAAATAGAAAGCGAAATCAATTCCCAAATAGGAGATTTCAAAGGCGAGGTTATTCTTGACGCTTCCGAACTTGATTATATTTCAAGCGCGGGACTCAGGGTTATTCTCCGTCTGAAAAAAGCAAACGGCGATACCAAGGTTATCAACTGCAGCCCCGAAGTTTATGAAATTTTCGATATGACGGGATTTTCCGAAATGATGGAGGTTTCAAAGGCATACAGAAAAATATCTGTTGAGGGATGCGAAGTTATCGGAGAAGGCGCAAACGGAATTGTTTACAGAACAGACCCGGACACCATTGTTAAGGTTTATAAAAGCCCCGATTCTCTTGAAGACATTCATAACGAAAGAGAACTTGCAAGAAAAGCCTTTGTTATGGGAATCCCGACTGCAATCCCTTATGATGTTGTTAAGGTCGGCGATTTATACGGTTCTGTTTTTGAACTTCTTGACGCAAAATCCTTCGCAAAACTCATCAACGAAGGTGAAGATGTTGAAGAACTGACAAAGCAGAGCGTTGATATTCTCAAAACAATTCACTCCTCAATGCTCAAGGACGGCGAACTTCCGAGCAAGAAAAAAGAGGGAATTAAATGGGCTGAGTTCATTGCGGATTATCTTCCCGAAGAAATCGGCGCAAAACTCGTAAAACTCTTTGAGGAAATCCCGGAAACAAACAACATAATTCACGGCGATTTCCATATTAAAAACATAATGAAACAGAATGATGAAAACCTTTTGATTGATATGGACACTCTTTCAATGGGACATCCTGTTTTTGAACTTGCGGCTATATATGCGGCATATATCGGATTTGGCTGCATAGATAAGGAAAACGCGGCAAAATTCTTCGGAATAAAAAGGGAACAGACGGAAAACATCTGGAAGTACACTGTTAAATATTATTTCGAAGGAAAAAGCGAGGAGTTCATTTCCGAGGTTTGCAAAATGATTGAAGTTATCTGCTATGCAAGAATTCTGAGATGGATGATTCGCCGCGGTGAAGATGCAAATGAAGAACAAAAGCAGGTCAGAGAATTCTGCGAGAATTATCTGATTGAAAATGTTCCGAAAATCAACAAACTATATTTTTAAGGAGAACTATTTATGGAACTTTCAAATATTAACGAAAACGGAAAATTAACAATAAGCGTTTCAGGAAGAGTGGACACTGTTACCGCTCCCGAACTTGAAAAGTATATTGAAGATAACGCAAAAGGAGTAAGCCAACTCATTCTTGATTTGAAAGATATGAGTTACACTTCTTCTGCGGGTCTTCGCGTTATCCTTAAAGCGCATAAACTTATGAGCGGCAAGGGCGAAATGAAAATTATCAATGTCCAGAGAGATGTTATGGATATTTTTGAAATAACAGGATTTTGCGATATTCTCAACATAAACTGATATGAAAAAAACTCGAAAAAGCATGGCGTTTAGAATTATCGGCGCCGTTGTTTCGCTGCTTGTTTTTTACAGCGTTATCGTTGGAATAATCGGCTATCTCAGTTTCACGGGGACATATAAAAGAGAATATAAGGAAACAACCTATCATATGGCTGTAACCGCGACTGCTCTTGTTAACGGAAACAATATTGATTACTATCTGAAAAACGGCAAAACCGAGGATTATCTCAGAACTGAAAGAATCCTTGATTCCTTTTGCAAAAGAATGCATGTTTCAATAGTCTATGTTATCAGGGTTGACACCAAGGATTATAACAGTTTCACCTCTGTTTTCAATGTTATTGATAACACGGTTGATAATTCAAATTATTCACCGTGGCAACTCGGATATGTTCGCAAAACAAGCGACGATAAATATAAACGATTCTATAAAAATCTCTATTCGGGCAAATCGGAATACGAAGCGTATTTCAGAGTCAGAAACCTCGGTATAGACACTCATCCCCATATAACAATGCTTGTTCCCGTTAAAAACGACGCAGGCGCTGTTACAGGGCTTATGTGTATTCAAAGACCGATGAGCGAATACAGCAGGGCGCCCCTGCGCTTTCTGACGATTATTGCGCTTTCAACTCTTTTGCTCGCGATTATAGTTGCTCTTATTGCGGCTTATGTTCTGAGAAATAATCTTGTTGACCCGATAAAGCGCGTTATCAACGAGGCTCACCGCTTTGCCAAGGAAAACACAAAGGGCGAAGCGCTCGCTGAAAAAAACAGCAATATCAATGAAATCTGCGACCTTTCACAGTCGATAGACACAATGGAATCGGATATGCTGATGTATATTGAAAATCTGACTGCGGTAACCTCTGAAAGAGAGAGAATCGGAGCAGAACTTTCAATTGCAAGCAAAATTCAGGAAAATGCCGTTCCGCACTCTTTCCCTGCATT
Organism: Eubacterium sp.; assembly: GCA_017543725.1. Lineage (GTDB taxonomy): Bacteria > Bacillota > Clostridia > Oscillospirales > Acutalibacteraceae > Eubacterium_R. The sequence continues at coordinate 1,082 of JAFYFO010000208.1, read as the reverse complement.
TCCGGAAAGAAACGATATTGATATCTTTGCAAGTATGACCCCTGCCAAAGAGGTTGGCGGAGATTTCTATAATTTCTTCCTTGTTGACGACGACCATCTCGGTGTTGTTATAGCGGATGTTTCGGGAAAGGGCGTTCCCGCGGCGCTGTTTATGATGGTAACCAATATTCTGGTTGTTGAAATAGCGCGTCTCGGATTAACGCCTGCCGAGGTTTTAACAAATGTAAACAACAGAATATGCGCGCATAATGAAGCGGATATGTTTGTAACCGTCTGGTTGGGTATACTCGAAATCTCAACGGGAAAGATGATTGCTTCAAACGCAGGACACGACGACCCCGTTGTTTACCGCAAGGGCGAAAACTTTGAGTTCTTTAAAGAAAAGCGCTCCCTGGTTGTCGGCGCCGTGAGCGGAATCAATTATAAAAACTATGAGATTCAGTTAAATAAAGGTGATAAACTCTTCCTTTATACTGACGGGCTGCCCGAAGCAACCGATAAAGACAATAATATGTTTACTCTTGAAAGAATGGCTACCTCGCTCAATAAATATAAAGAGGAAAGCCCGGAAAGGATTATTTCGGGAATAAACAGCGATGTCGGCGATTTTGTCGGCGACGCGCCGCAGTTTGATGATTTAACAATGCTTTGCCTTGAACTGAAAGAAGAGGGTAATAAAGTGGCGAAATCTTTAAAAATTGAAGCAACAAACGATAATCTTGCCAAAGTTGCCGAATTTGTTGATGTTTTTCTTGAGGAAAACGGATGCGGTATGAAAGCGCAGTTGCAGATTGATTTATCTGTTGAAGAGATTTTCGTTAATATTGCAAATTATGCCTACGGCGATGAAACAGGAAACGCTGAAATTCAACTTTCCAAAACAGGAAACGCCGTTTCAATAGTCTTTATAGACAGCGGAATTCCCTATAATCCGCTTGAAAAAGAAGACCCCGATACAACTCTTTCCGCTGAGGAAAGAAAAATCGGAGGACTCGGAATTTTCCTTGTTAAAAAGAATATGAACGATGTTTTGTATGAGTATAAAAACGGACAAAACATATTAACTCTGATAAAGGAAATAT
>JAFYFO010000207.1 GCA_017543725.1 Eubacterium sp. | reverse complement strand
CTTACAGCCAGAGTCAGCGCCAATAACGCGGATAGAATCTTTTTAACTTCTTTCATAAAACATCACCTGATTTCAGGTTTAATTATTGGGTGCTGTTATGACTCGGATTTTGCTCTGAGGTTAACGGTTCCCACATTTTTGTTCCAATTCCAGGTTGGAACCATATTGGAATCATTTGTTTTTATATCGTAATCTTTTGCAGTAACCTTTGAAGAGGAATATAAAAACTTAATGCACATATCTTCAGAAGAAGCAAGGGAGCCAATCTGCCATTTGAGCGGCTTTTTGAAATCTTCTTCGCTTCCGTCTTTCTTACGGCTTGATTTGCAGATAATAACCTTCTGCTTTGTGTCCCTCGGAGTTGAAACCTTTTTACATTCAACCCTGACAGTTCCGCCGTTTATTCTGAAGCCGTCATCCTTACCTTCACGAAGGCATTTTTTAAGGAATTGTTCAGAAATGCTGGGTGTCTTACCTGCGGCTTTCGCTCTTTCTATTTCATCATCTTTAAGATCTTCATTATTAACTCTTCTGACTTTGATTCCCGTTTTATCAAGCGCATAAACCTTTAAATTGCCGCCTTCAACAAGAACAGCGTCGTCCGCGTCAATTCCGTCGCAGGCTGAGGAAACAACTTTTGCGCTTCCGCCCGTCATATTGAAACTGTCGCAGCGGATTGCGTCACCGTTTGAATTAATGCTCAGCGAGCCTGATTCAACATTAACTTTTCCGAAGGAATGAATTCCTCTTGCTCCGCCGTGGGAAAAGCCCTGCGACATACCTGCGCCTGCGGATTCAAGATAAAGTTCAACATTCTTAACTGTTATGGCTTTTGATGATGAGATAACATTATTTGTGTCGGCATACGCATAAAAACTTGCCTTGCCGTTTCCTTTAATCGTCAGTTTTGACTCGTTATACAAAACGCCCGTTGTCAGTTTTGAAGATGATTCAAATTTGCTTGAAGTTCCCGTTGGGAAAGTTATATCAACATTGGGAGCGGAATCTCTGTCTGAAAGATTTTCAACAGAAACAGAGTTTTCGGCAATAATCTGCGCCATTGTTTCACCCGTTACCTCGGTTTCAATAAAACTTCTGTCGGTTTTATCGGATTCATCAATGAGTTGAATGATATTTCCTTTGTTATAAGAAATATTAACATCCTCAAATCTGAGTTCGGCTTCCTCGGTGTTTTTAAGGTTAACCTTTATTCCGCCGTGCCAGACATCGGTTTCAGAGGTTATACGATAGTTATCGGGTTCGTTTATGATAACCTCATTTGTGCCGGTTGTTACTTTTTTTGATGAACATTCAGCCTTGCCGTTTTTCTTTAAAACGATATTGATATAAGCCTTTTCCTCGGGGGCTTTCGTTGTGGAAGAGCCCTTCTTTTCTTCCTGCTTCTTTTTTTCGGATGTTGAAGCAGTTTCTTTCTCGACTTTTCCGGCAACTGTTTTATTTTTCGAGTCAACTATTTTGACTTCTGTTTTTTTGCCCTTTTCAACCATAATCTTTTTGCCGTTTTCTTCCCTGATTTCAACAAAAGTATCGGTTAAAAGATAGTGAACAGAGCCCTTTTTATTGGTTGCCTTTGAAAGTTTTATATATTCGGTTTTATCTTTGTTTTTATTGATATCGTTTATATCCTGAATTGCAAGCATATTGCCCTTTTCATCAGCATAGGACAAAACTTTGATAAGTTTCTTTGAAGAATCAAGCGTTAAAGCAATTCCCTTTTCGCTGCTTGTTGCGGCAACAACACTGTTTAAAAGAGGATATTTTTTCTT
>JAFYFO010000206.1 GCA_017543725.1 Eubacterium sp. | reverse complement strand
CGGCATAAAGGTATTTCATTGAAGTTTTGCCGTCTATATCCGTTTTAACTCCGCCCATCATATAATGCTGAGCAGGCGTTACGGGAACTTTATCCTTAGTTATATCGTAGCCCTCTTCCATACAGGCGTCAAATATATTCGGAAAGCGCTCTTTTGCTTCCTCACTCGTCATATTCGGAAGAGTTAAATAAACATGGTCTGTTTTGAATTTCTTCATTTCTTCAACGATTGCGTTTGTTACAACATCCCTCGGCTGAAGTTCATCGGTGAAGCGCTCGCCGTTTTCATTGAGCAAAATCGCCCCTTCGCCTCTGACGCTTTCGCTGATAAGAAAGCGCCTGCCTTTTTTCTTGCTGTAAAGAGTTGTTGGGTGAATCTGGATATAATTCATATCCTGAAGTTCAACTCCGTGCATTAAAGAAAGCGCAAAGGAATCGCCCGTTATATGCGGAAAATTGGTTGAATTGAGGAAAAGCCCTCCGATTCCGCCCGTTGCAAGAATAACATTTCTTGCAATAACGGCTCCCATTTCTCCGAAATCATCTTCGCAAACAATTCCGTAGCACTCGTTATCCTTTTCAATGAGGTCAATCATAGTTGTTTGCGTTACAAAGGTTATATTCCTTCTCCGGAGAGCCATTGAAAGAAGCGCGTCGGTTATCTGCTTGCCTGTTTCATCTTTATAATGAAGAATTCTGTTTTGGCGGTGCGCGCCCTCACGGGTGTAATCAAACTCGCCGCCGTCCTCGGTATCGAACTCAACGCCGAGGTCAACAAGGCGAAGAATAACATAGGGCGAGGATTCAATCATAACCCTGACAGCGTCGGGATTATTTTCATAATGCCCCGCTTTCATAGTGTCTTCATAATAGCAGTTGAAATCATCAATGCTCTTTAAAACGCAAACTCCGCCCTGAGCAAGATATGAATCCGCGTCTTTAAGTTCTTCTTTTGTGATTATGAGGATATCCATCGTTTGCGGAAGGCAAAGCGCTGTGAAGAGCCCTGCAACTCCCGAACCGACGATAACCGTGTTTGTGTAGATATAATTTTCCTTTTTCATAATAATTACCGCTGAAATATTAATATTTATATCAAATATATTATTTTTTTCTATTAAAGTCAATAGATAAGTTGCTTGTCAAAAAATTAACATAAAAAACTTTTGAAAATCAGACTTTTTAAGCGCAAATTCTATTGACAAAACTGTAAGAATATGTTACTTTTTTGTTACTGATTTTGGCAACAAGATTTTGGACGATTTTGATGTTTTCAGCACAAAACGCAATATGTTGTGTTGCAAATCCAAAATTTTCTGATATTTTGTTTGATATAAAAATTACATTTTGGATAAAATGCGATATATCTTGTTTAAATCAGCGCGATTTTTTGATATAATAACAAAGATTTAATTGCATACATAAATCAGCGCTTAACTTTTAATAATAGTTTTAGATATATAAATCGAGTGAGTCCCGATTTTCTGGGAGGAATATAAATGGAAAATTTTGTTATTAACGGCGGGCACGAGTTGTTTGGCGAAGTTAATATCAGCGGCGCAAAAAATGCGGCGGTTGCAATCATTCCCGCGGCAATTCTTGCAAACGATAAAGTTACTATTGAAAACATACCCCAAATCAGCGATGTTAAACTCATTATTGAAATTCTCGACACAATGGGGGCAAATGTTAAACTCATAAATAAAAACACAATTGAGATAGACACTTCACATATCTCCTATCAATCAGTCGGATATGATCTGGCATCTCATTTCAGAGCAAGTTATTATCTTATCGGAGCAATGCTCGGCAGATTCAAAAAAGCGGAAGTTGCAATGCCCGGCGGCTGCAATTTCGGCGTTCGCCCGATTGATTTGCATATCAAGGGCTTTGAAACACTCGGAGCAAAAGTTGATATTATCGACGGAATGGTCAGCGCAAACGCTGATAAACTAATCGGCGCTTCTATTTATATGGACACGGTTTCCGTCGGCGCAACAATAAATGTTATGCTTGCGGCAGTTCTTGCAAGAGGGCTGACGGTTATTGAAAACGCGGCAAAAGAGCCCCATATTGTTGACCTTGCAAACTTCCTCAACTCAATGGGCGCGGATGTCAGAGGCGCAGGAACGGATGTTATCAAGATTCACGGCGTTGAAAAAATGCACGGCTGCACCTATTCAATCATTCCCGACCAGATTGAAGCGGGAACATATATGGTTGCGGCGGCAGCCTGCGGAGGAGATGTTCTTGTTAAAAACATCATTCCGAAGCACCTTGAATCAATCAGCGCAAAACTCATTGAAGCAGGCGCTGAAGTTATTGAATATGACGACGCTGTTCGCGTTACCCGCTATAAACCCCTAACCAAATGCAATGTTAAAACAATGCCCCACCCCGGTTTTCCGACCGATATGCAGCCCCAGATGGCAGTTCTTCTTTCAATTGCTGAAGGAACAAGCATATTGACAGAAAGCGTTTGGGACAACCGTTTCCAATATATCGGTCAACTTCTCAGAATGGGAGCAAACATTCAGGTTGACGGAAAAGTTGCGGTTATTGAAGGCGTGAGAAGGCTCACCGGCGTTAATGTTAAGGCAACGGACCTTCGCGCAGGCGCTGCAATGATTATTGCAGGACTGGTTGCCGAGGGAACAACGATTGTTGAAAACATCAATTATATCGACCGCGGTTATGAAGATGTTGTTGTTAAATTCTCCTCACTCGGAGGCGATATCAGCAGAGTTTCGGTCAGCGAAACGGCAAACGTTCAAACAGCAGGATAAATTTTTAAAGCAGGGGAATTTGCCCCTGCTTTTTAGCAGATAATCAAAAGCCAAACAGGAAGGTACATATAAAAAATGGCTAAGGTTTGTCAGTTGTTTTCGGGCAGCGGCGGAAATTCAATATTAATCTCCTCGAAAGAAACAAAAATTCTTGTTGACGCGGGAGTCAGTTCAAAAAGGCTTACCGAAGGGCTTAGCAATATCGGCGAAAATGCTCAAAACATTTCCGCTCTTTTTATAACGCACGAACACGGCGACCATATCGGCGGACTCAGAGTTTTTGCCTCGAAATATAATATTCCCGTTTTTGCCGCTCAGGATGTTATTGGCGAAATGGCTTTTAAAGGCTATATCAACGATAAAATCGAAGTTTTTCCGATTGAGAGCAATATGGAAATCGGGGGAATTGAAAT
>JAFYFO010000205.1 GCA_017543725.1 Eubacterium sp. | reverse complement strand
GTGCCAGAAAGTTAAGGTGTTTTCGTTTTCATCCATTGAAACAGGGTCGCCGAAGAAAACGGATTTGCCCGTTAATTTCTGACAGATAAACATTGAAAGCGCGCCGTATGTGTCTGCTTCGCAGGCTGCGGAAACGCCCAAATCATTGAGTATTCCGAGAACCGAACAAACCGGAGTTCCGAAGGAAACAAAGAAATCGGGCCAGCATCTTGATGAAAGCGCGCCGATATTATTTGCCTCAACATAATCGGCATACGCCTTATAAAGCCTTGCAAAATCAAGAACATTCTTTTCATCAATATCATCAAGACCGTTTATTCTTTTCTTTGCATCTTCAAGATAGGATTTGATTTCATCATCCGTGAAAGATTTTGCGCTGTCTATGAGTTCTCTTGCCTCGATTGAAAGAAGATTTGAACCGAAAGTTTTCATAACTTCTGCATCAAGCGCCCTGCCGAAACAGAAGCCCTGCGGAGTGTGACCGACCTGAAGAAGATTGAGGCTTCTGAGTTCTTTTTTTATTCTTGCGGCGCTGATTACCGCGCTGATTTTTGATTTAACTCTTTCCTCCTCGGGTGAGCCGAAGATATATTCAAAGGGTCTTTCAAAGGATTTGAGAGCGTTTGCTGCTGAATATGCGCCTGTTAAGGAATTGAGGCGAAGGCGTCCGCCGTCGATAACAGGCTCTCTGAGAGTCCAGAGCAAAACGGGAGCGCTGTTTTTTCTTAAAACTTCGCTGATATACGCCGCGTTTGCAAAAGTTATATTCTGAACTATGAGCAAATCGGGATTTTTGTTTTCCATAAACTCATTCAGTTTATCAATTGATAAAAGCATTTCATCGGGGACTTCAACACTTTCATCAATGCATTTTAAAAGTTTAATTGATTTTTCAAATTCAGCCTGAGCGCTTTCAAGATGAAAGGTCGGAACGCCTATCGGAATATATGCTGCACTGAAACTCATTTTACATCCCCTCTTACTATCTTATATGTTGCGCGCCAGTCCTCTTTTCCGATGCCCGCTTCCATACCTTTATCATAGATTGACTTAACAAGTTGAAGCGCGGGCAAATCAAGATTAAGTTCTTTTGCAAGGCGCTGAGAAATTCCGAGGTCCTTATGCTCGTTTTCAAGAGAAAAAGCGGTTTCCCAGTTTTCATTTGCAATATTCTGCCACTGAGCGTCAAGATAGAAGCACTGCGCGCCGCCGTATGAAATTGCGGTGTGGTAATCCTCGGGGGAAATTCCCATTTTCTGCGCCATAAGAAGAGTTTCGTTAACTCCGTTCTGAATTTCTGCGCAAAGGGTGTTGTGGCAGATTTTCATTGTTAATCCCTTGCCGTTTTCACCCATACGGATAACATTGCATCCCATATATTTCAAAATCGGCTCGATTATCGGGAAAAGTTTTTCTTCGCAGCCGACAAGAACTCCGAGAGTTCCGTTTATTGCCGCAGGCTTTGATTTAACAACGGGAGCGTCTGCAAACTGAGCGCCCTTTGCCTTAATCATTTTTGAAACTTCAACGGAAACCGAGGGGTCAATCGTGCTCATATCAATGCAGATTTTTGTTTCATCAATGAAGGGAAGAAGTTCTTCATAAAGCGCTTTAACATGCTCTGATTTCGGAACCATTGAAATAATAACATCCGCATTTTTCGCAACTTCAATATTATTATCGCATCCGATTGCTCCGAGCCCTGCAAGTTTTTCAACCTGAGCCTTGTTTAAATCCGAGCAATAAACTTTATCATCGTGTTTTTTAACAATGTTTTCACACATTGACTCGCCCATTATTCCGAGTCCTATAAATCCAATTTTCATATTATTCACCTTTATAATCGGGTGTGGGCAAAGCCCACCCGAAATTCTTCACTCTTAATTCTTAACTCTTAACTTAACGCAGTGTTATCCCACGCATTCTGAAACTTTTCAAGTCCGTAATCCGTGAAAGGATGATAGAAACTATCCTTGAACACCTGAAGCCCTGCGGTTACGATATCAGCGCCCGAAACAGCGCAGTCAACAATCTGCTTGCCGTTTCTTACCGCGGCGCAGATAATTTCGGTTTTGCCGTAGAATCCATAGTTTTTATAAATCTTAACAATATTATCAATATATTCCTTGCAATCCTCGCCGCTGTTTTCTTTCCAGCCGATAAAGGGAGAAACAAAAAGCGAATTATTCTTTGCCGCAATAAGCGCCTGAGAGGGTGAGAAAACAAGGGTTAAATTTGTTCTTATTCCCTTTTCTTCAAGCCTTTTTGCAGCGGTTATTCCCGAAGGAGTGCAGGGAATTTTGATAACAAAACTGCTGCTCATTGAAGCAATTTTTGTTCCCATTTCAACCATTTCATCAACATCATCAAGATGGGGATTAATCTCAACGGAAATCGGGAATTTTTCCCAGCCTTCAATGCCTTTTTCTTTAACAAAGCCTGCAAGTTCGGCAATAACTGTGTAAAACGGCTTGCCCGAATTCATAATATGGTTCGGGTTGGTTGTTATACCGTCGATACCGAAAGTTTCATACGCTTCTCTGATTTCATCAATTTTTGCGCTGTCTAAAAAGAATTTCATTTTGTTTCCTCCAAAATTATATCAATTAAATTTTTTGCTGATTTTCTGACAAAAACAGGTATTTCGCCAATCGGCGCGCTGACAGTTACATTTCCGCCGCGGTATTCTTTACCGCTCCAGAGATGAATCCATTCATCATTCGGAAGATAAACATCTCTCTTGACGGCGCCCTGAGTTATAACGGGCGCAACGAGAATATCCCTTCCGAGCAGGTATTCATAACATTCGTTATACGCTTTTTCTTCATCGTAGTAGAAGAAGAGCGGTCTGATAACGCCGACCCCTGTTTTTGAATTATATTCAACCGCTTCTTTGAGATACGGTTTAAGCGCTTTATGAATTTTCGCCATTTTTGCTCCGTGCGAAAGAACTCTTTCGCTTGAATCAAACTGGCAGTTCAAATCCGGATTAAGTCCTTCGTGGCCCCTCATAACAGGAGTGAAGGCGCTCATCTCGCACCAGCGCATATAGAGTTCTTCGCTTCTTCTGAGATTGAAGAATGAAGTGTAGCCCCCGATATCGCTGTGGGAAAGGCCGAAGCCGCACACGGACAGGCTGAGCATTGCGGGGATAACCGAAGGAAGCCCGAAATCAATTGAAAAATCGGTGTGGTTATCGCCGTTCCACATCATTGTTGAATAGCGCGGTGTGTCGGAATAACCGGCTCTTGTGAAAAACATTATCTCGCCGAGTTTTCCCGTTTCTTCAAGCGCTTCCCTGTTTATTTTCGCCCAGATTGCCGGCCAGGTGTTGTGAACAAGTTCGGGATTTTCTCCGCTGAACAAAACGCAGTCCGTCGGCAGATATTCGCCGAAATCCGCCATCCAGCCCGAAAGCCCGAATTCAATCATATTCTTTTTGATTATGTTTTTAATCCAGTTATAAGCATCGGGATTGGTGAAATCAACCATTGCGGCGGGGAAAGTTGTTATTGTAACAAGATAATCGCTTCCGTCCTTTGCCTTAACGCAGTAGCCTTTTTCGCTTGCTTCCTTATAAAGCGGTTTTTCAACTGCAAGGAAGGGATTTATGTAGCCGAGAACTTTTTTGCCCTGAGAATTGAAATCCCTGATAATGCTGTCAAGTTCGGGATAGAGTTCCCTGTCCCACTCCCAGTTCCAATAGAGTTGTTTGCCTGCGGCGGTAACTCTTCTTCCTTCCCAGTCCTGAATCCAGAAACCGTTTGCGCAGAGGTTTTTTTCATCGGAAATGCTTTTGGCTTCAAGCAGCCTTTTGCTTCCGCCCTGAGTTGCGATTATCTGACCGTCATAAACCCAATCGGGAAGAGGGGGCTGTCTGCCGACAAGTTCGGTTATGCCCTGCATAATCTCTTCAAAATCTTCGCCGAATCCGATATAAAACGGCGATATATCATCGTTTTTGATTCGGTGAAATTCCGTATGGTTGAAGTCAAACGAAGAACGCGCGGTTGTTAAGGAATGATAATAATATTTCTTTGAACTGACGAAAGTCGGCTGAGCATAATAGGTTTCGTATTTTTTGAACGACTGCTTTCTTTTTGTATTTTTAAAACCGCCGACCTGCTTTATCAGTTTTTTGGCAATCTGAATTGCGTTAATATGCTCGGCAACCCAGACATTTCCTCTTTCGCCGATAATATTGAACTCGGAGAAAATCTCGCCGCTTCCGTAAACCTTTTCGTTTGCGTCGGAGGGAAGAATTAAAAACAGCCTGTTATATTCTTCAAAGCCGTCAAAAGAAACTTTCAGCCTTTTTCCTTCGTTTTCAATAATGATTTCTCCGAAACGGGTTTTTAAAACTGCGCCGTTTTCGCGTATTTCAACATCTTTTATTGCAACTGCGGTTTTATGAAAAACAGTATCGTGAATTCTGAAACTTCCGTGGCTCATATTGAAACTGTTTTCGCCGATTCCAACCGAAAAAGTTGAATCGTCAACCGTGTATATTTTTTTATCGTTTAAAAAAATATTCAGTTTGCAGTATTCCTTTTCAAGTTTAATCAACATAAGTCCTCTTTTCTATAAGGGCAACCGCGTGGGCGGATATTCCCTCTTTTCTTCCCGAAAAACCGAGATTCTCTTCCGTTGTTGCCTTAACGCTGACGCACGAAATATCAATCATACAGGCATTTGCAATATTCTGCCTCATTATTTTGATAAAAGGCTTCATCTTCGGCGCCTGAGCAATAATTGTTGAATCAATATTTTCAATATAGTATTCTTCCGCTTCAAGTTTTTCGCAAACAAAGCGAAGAAGCATCAGGGAATTTGCGCCTTTGTATCTTTCATCTGTATCGGGAAACAGTGTTCCGATATCTCCGAGCGCCGCTGCGCCCAGAAGCGCATCCGCTATTGCGTGGAGAAGAACATCCGCGTCTGAATGACCCAAAAGACCTTTTTCGTGCGGAATATCAACTCCGCCGATAATTAATTTTCTTCCGCTCACCAATCTGTGAACATCATATCCGTGACCGATTCTCATAGTTTTATCCTTTCGCCAATCAGGCTTTCTGCAAGAGGAATATCCTCTTTTGTTGTTATTTTAATATTTGAATAAGAGCCCTCAACCATTCTGACTTTCTGATTTATAAACTCAATGAGTTGGCAGTCGTCAGTGAAATCCATATTTTCTTTTTCGGCTTTTTCAAGGGCTTGCTTATACAATGCAAAATTGAATATCTGCGGCGTTTGAACGGAAAACAAAGCGTTTCTGTCGGGCGTTTCGGAAACGAAACCTTCGCTGTCGATAATTTTAATCGTATCCTTAACCTTAACGCCGACTGCCGCCGCGCCGAATTCTTTTGCAAACGCCATTGTTTTGATTATATCTTCTTTTTTAATCAGCGGTCTTGCGCCGTCGTGAATTATCAGCAAATCACATTCATCAATAGTATCTACTGCGTTTTTAACGCTTTTCTGCCGTGTTTCTCCGCCGATAACAAAAGTAACTCTTTCATCGGTTATAAGCGATGAAAATTCTTCAATATCCTGCTCCCTGACGGTTACAATTATTTCATCAATATCCGAAATGCCGAGAAAAGCCTC
>JAFYFO010000204.1 GCA_017543725.1 Eubacterium sp. | reverse complement strand
TTTATGCAGAAGGCGAACTCAGAGAATTCCTTGACGGCGTTCAGAATGCGCTTGCTGAAATCTTCATCGTATCCGCTGTTGAAATTGCAGACGGAAAAGGCGATGTTGAAGGCGATGTTGAAGGTCTTTCACTTTCGGTTTCAAAGGCTGAAGGCGAAAAATGCGAGCGCTGCTGGAAGTTCACAAGAAATATTGGAAGCAATCCCGCTCACCCGACTCTTTGCGCTTCCTGCGCCAAAACAATGGAACTTCTCAACTTATAATTTGTTTTAAATCAATTATTTAAGGTGAAAGAATGCACAAAAAGAAACATATTTCCTGCGCTGTTATGATAGTTTTGATAGTGGCGTTTGACCAGTTGACAAAATATCTTGCAAAAACCTGTTTGCAAAACGGCGCAGTGCCTTTCATAAAAAATTTCGTTCAGTTTCGCTATGCCGAAAACACCGGAATGGCGTTTTCAATGTTCAGCGGCGCAAGATGGATATTCGTTGTTTTAACGGTTGTTATATGCGCCGTCGGACTTTGGTATCTCTTTTCCGACAGATGCCCTGATTTATGGTACTATTGGAGCATAGGGGTTGTTGTTTCGGGCGGCATAGGAAATCTGATAGACAGGGCGCTCTATGGATATGTTGTTGATTTTATCGAACCTCTTTTTGTTGATTTTGCTGTGTTTAATATTGCCGACAGCGCTGTAACTCTCGGCGCTTCGGTTTTGATAGTAAGATTGATTATCGACCTTTTCAGGGATGGCAAAAATGGAAAAGATAAGGCTTGATTGCGATATTTCAGGGGTCAGAATAGATAAATTCCTCTCTGAAAATCTTGAAGGCGCAACGCGTTCTTCAATCCAGAAAATAATTGAAAGCGGCGGCGTTTTTATTAACGGCGTTGCGGTTAATAAAAATCGGAAATGCAAAGCGGGCGATGTTGTTGAAATCATAATTCCCGACGCTGTTTCGCTTGATGTTGAACCGGAAAATATTCCCCTTGATATTGTTTATGAAGACAGCGATTTGCTTGTTGTCAACAAACCGAAAGGGATGGTTGTTCATCCTGCGGCGGGGAATTATTCAAAAACGCTTGTCAACGCCCTGCTCTATCACTGCAGCGATAGCCTTTCGGGAATAAACGGAGTTATCCGCCCCGGTATTGTTCACAGGATTGATAAGGATACCTCGGGGCTTCTCATAGTTGCAAAAAACGATGCGGCGCATCTCAGCCTTGCAGAGCAGATTAAGGAACATTCTTTCACAAGGGCATATGAGGCTGTTGTTTACGGCAATATTAAAGAAGACGAATTAACAATTAATCAGCCAATCGGAAGAAATCCGAAAGACAGAAAGAAAATGGCGGTCACTCTGAAAAATTCAAAGTCCGCCGTAACACATATTAAAGTTATCAAAAGATATGGAGAGTTCACCCATATAAGATGTATTCTTGAAACTGGGCGAACTCATCAGATAAGAGTTCACTGCGCCTATATCGGACATCCCGTTGCGGGCGACGCCGTTTACGGACCAAAAAAGGTTATAAGCGAACTCGCAGGCCAGTGCCTGCACGCAAAACAAATCGGATTTGTTCATCCGAAAACAGGGGAGTATATGGAATTTGAAAGCGAACTCCCCGAATATTTCACAAAATTTTTAAACAAACTCAAAAAACAATATTCCGGAGATTAAATGGATAGAACCTTTGAAAACTGGCTTGTTGTTTCGGATATAGACGGAACTTTAAAGAATAAAATCAGAAGAATACCGTCAATCAATGTTGAAACAATAAAAAAGTTCACCGAACTCGGAGGCAACTTCACCCTTGCTTCGGGAAGAACTCAATCAAGCCTCGGAAGAAACTATAACCGAATAACGCCGAATCAGCCCGCCGTTGTTTTAAACGGTGCGGGCTTATATGACTTTAATCAGGGAAAAATGATTTGGCGAAGCACAATCGGCAAAAAAGGGCGCGATTTTGTTAAGTATATTTCAACCGAGTTTGATGATATTTTCAAAAGCGTTGATATCGGAATATATTTCGATGATTATGTTTATATTGTTCACAGCGGTTTGCTTTCAAAAACAACAATGCGTTTTGATAAGGCGCATTTTGAATATGTTAAATCCGTTGACCGGGTTCCCGAAGAAGGCTGGATGAAGGTTATTTTCTGGGCGCTTCCGGCAACGATGATGAAATTGCAAAGCAGGATTTTAACAATGGAAAATCCCGATGCAAACTTTATGCCATCATCTGCGGTAACGCTTGAAATGCTTCAGAAAGACACCCATAAGGGCGTTGGAATAATGAAACTTGCCGATATGCTCGGCATTGAAAAAAGCCATGTTGCCGCAATCGGAGATTATTATAACGATTGGGATATGCTGGGAACTGTCGGGCTCCCTGCCTGCGCAGGTCAGGCGCCGTCCTCGATTAAGAGAATCTGCAAATTCAACGCCTGCCACTGCAACAAGGGCTGCGTTGCCGATTTGCTGAACTATATTATGAGCGGCAAAGCGGACGAGGATATCAAAAATGGAAGAATATAATCAATTACGAATTACGAGTTACGAATTACGAATTACGAATTGAGGGTGGGCGTTGCCCACACCTGATATATATGGGGCGGTATGATGTTGCTGCCCGTCAAAATGGTGATGTATTATTATGATGAAAATGAGATTTGCGAAGGAAGAAGATTTTGAATCAGTTCAGATGATTGATGATTCAATTATTTTTCCCGAGTTTAAAAAATGGATAGAAAACAAGCAGATATATATGATATTTGAAAATGAAGAAGCCGCGGGCATTCTTCAGTATAATTTCTTTCTTGAAAAAATCCCGATGATAAATTATTTTTCGCTCCTTGAAAAATTCCGCGGAATCGGAACGGGAACGCTTTCTCTTTTAATCTGGGAGAGGCAGATGATGGAAAGAATGTTTGATAAATTTGCTGTTGCGCTTGATGTTTCGGATGAGGGCGCCATAAAGTTTTTTGAAGAAAAAGGATATAAAAAAATCGGCGCGTTCACAGTGCCCGATAATGAAGAAAAAGTCTTGTACTTCAAGCATAAACCGCTTTTTTAAGATAGGACGGGGGATATATGGAAAACAACAATAATGATAATATACGCTTGCTCAGCGAAGCGGAATTCAGCAACGACCGTTTCAGGGGAAAACTTTTAAAAGTAACTATGGTTTTGCTTATATTGCTCGGCGTTGCTCTGCTTTTGAGTTTCTTTAAGTTCAAACCGCCCATTGTTCCGAGTTTGATATCGGTTGACTTTTCGGTTCTTCCCGAACTCATTGCCTCCATTGCGTACGGACCGATTGCAGGCGCGGTTGTTTGCCTTTTGAAATTCGTAGTCCGAACAGCGATTGTTTCCGATACATTTTATTCAAATGTTTCAAATTTCTTTATTGAAACAACATTCATTGTTTTTTCTCAGATTTTTTATGAAGCATATGTTTCGGACCGCTCAAACAAAGGAATTGAAATCAAAAAGAGCAAAGCGTTTATGTTTGGCTCTTTCTGGGGAATCATTCCCGCAACTGTTGTTATGTTTTTTATTCAGCGTTTCTATCTTTTCCCGAAACTCGATTGGAACTACAGAAAAGTCGGCGTAACAACGAAGTCGATTATTGCGTCGTATGCGGGATCGGTTGAGGCAATTCGCGCTCATCTGCCTGCGGCGATTGCAGGAATTATTCCCAAGGTCACTGAAATCTGGCACGGAATACTCCTTATCAACGTTCCGATAACGATTGCAAAATATATTATTGTTATTCTTGTTGCCGCTCCGCTTTATTCGCTTCTCTATCCGGTTTTGCACTTTAAAACAAAATAAAAAAGATAAAAAACAAGAGGCTGCCTCGAAAGGCAACCTCTTGTTTTTGTTTTAAACTTTAATCTCTTAACTGAAAGGGGTTCAGTCTTTGAGAAGGGATTTATACATTTTAATGTATTCGTTTGCGCTTTTGCCCCAACTCATATCGCAGTCGAGAGCGCGCTTAACAAGAATCTTCCAGCCGTCCTTGTTTGAGTATGCGTCAACGCCTCTGTATATAGCGCCGAGCATATCGTAAGCGTCGTAACTCTTGAAGGTGAATCCGTTTCCTTCGCCGTCGCCGCTGTCTGTGATAGAATCTTTAAGACCGCCCGTTTCGCGGACAATCGGAATTGTTCCGTATCTGAGTGAAACCATCTGCGAAAGTCCGCAGGGCTCGCTCTTGCTGGGCATCAGGAATAAATCTGCGCCTGCGTAAATCTTTCTCGCAAGTTCGGGAACGAAGCCGATTGTAACCCCGACTTTATCGGGATATTTATCGTGGAGTTCTCTGAAGAAACTCTCATACTGCCATTCTCCGCTTCCGAGAACAACATACTGAATATCTCTTTCCCAAAGGCTCTTTTCAAGAACTTCTTTCATAAGGTCGAAGCCCTTGTGGCCTGCAAGACGGCTGACAATTCCGATAAGCGGAACATCCTCGCGCACTGCCATACCCATTGCTTCCTGAAGCGCTTTCTTGTTTTCAGCCTTCGCTTTCATAAAGTTGCCCGAAGCGCTGTAGTTAACGGCAATGTTGGGGTCTGTTTTAGGATTATAGTTATCAGTGTCTATTCCGTTGAGAATTCCGCAGAGTTTCCAGGAACGCTGATTTAAAATCGGGTCAAGACCGTGGCTGAACCAGGGGTCAAGAATTTCTTTTGCATAGGTTGGCGAAACGGTTGTAACCATATTCGAACATTCAATGCCCGCTTTCATAAAGTTAACAAGTCCGTCGTATAAAATCAGGTTATTGTGTTCGGGAGCAATGCCGAGAACATCATTGAGGAGTTCGTCGCCGTATTTGCCCTGATATTGAATATTGTGAATTGTGAAAACGGTTTTGATGTTTTCAAATCCAATCTGATTTGCATAGTAGCAGGAATAGTAAAGCGGAGTTAAAGCGCTCTGCCAATCGTTGCAGTGGATGATATCGGGTTTCCAGTCAAGGTGGGGAATGATTTCAAGAACTGCTCTTGCAAAGAAAGCAAATCTTTCAGCGTCGTCATAATGGCCGTATATTCCGTCCCTCTTGAAATAGTATTGATTATCGAGGAAATAATAGATAACCCCGTTGTGTTTTGCTTCGAATATTCCGCAGTACTGCCTTCTCCATGAAACGGGAACAGAAATTGAGGTGATGAATTTCATCTTATCTTTATATTCCTGTTTGATTGAATCATAAAGGGGCATAACAACTCTGCATCCGATAAGGCGTTTTCTGAGCGCTGCAGGAAGTGAGCCCGCAACATCGCCGAGTCCGCCGGACGCCATAAAGGGAAGTGCTTCGGAAGCAACATATAAAACTTTCATTGTCTACCTCCTTAAATTCTTGTGTCTTTCGACAGGCTGACAGGATAATTCTCCGCGCCGGAAAGTTCAACGCCCGATTTGATATTAACATTTTTATCAGCAATGATATAGTTAATCTTAGCGTCTTCGCCGATAACGGTATCCTGCATAAGAATTGAGTTTTTAACAACTGCGCCCGCTTCAACTTTTGCTCCCTTGAAGAGAATCGAGTTTTCAACGGTGCCTTTGATTTCGCAGCCGTCTGCAACAAGTGAATTCTTAACTTTTGCTTCGGGACCGTAAAGGGCTGGCATATCATCGCGCTCTTTTGTATAAATCGGTCTTTCGGGTGCAAAGAGTTTGTTTTTAGTATCTCTATCAAGAAGACTCATTGAAATATCATAATAACTCTGAACGCTGTCTATTGTTCCGACAAAGCAATCGCTTGCATCATATGCATATGCTTTTTCGGATTTGATGCAGTTCATAAGAATACTTCTCTGGAAAGAAACTTCATTCTTTGAATGTGCGGTTGTGATAAGAGTCTGAAGAAGATATTTCTTAATGAGAATGATGTTGCAGGAATAGAAAACATCGTCGCCGTCCTGCGGGTCAAGGGAGGCTTCAAGGATTTTTCCGTTTTCATCAACTTTGTTGAATACCAGAACGGAATTGATATCCTTCGGCTTCTTGCCCTTAACGCCTACGATTGTTACTGCTGCGCCGCTTTTCTCGTGTGCATCAAAAACTTTTTCGAAGTCGAGATTCATAACATTGTAGCAGTCGCTCATCAAAACATATTCCTGATTGGACTGGTCGAGGAAACTCATATTGCCGTAGATAGCGTCTATTCTGTTGCCCCACATTGTTGTTGAGTTAAGAGAATAGGGAGGAAGAAGGAATAATCCGTCGCTCTTTCTGCTCAAATCCCAGGGCTTTCCTGTTCCGACATGGTCCATAAGTGAATTGAAGTTTGCGTTTGTAACAACGCCAATCTTTGTTATTCCGCTTTCAACCATATTTGAAAGAGGGAAGTCGATTAATCTGTATCTTGCGCCGAAAGGAACAGAGCCCATTGTTCTCATATCAGTCAGCGCTTCAAGCGTTTCTTCGTGGATATTAGCAAATATCATTCCAAGAACTTTTTTTCCGTTCATTCTTATACCTCCTCTCCCGATGCAATCATATCTTTTGGTGCGATTTTCTTTCCTTCGGTTATTCTTGCTTTCGAGCCGATAACCGCAACGCCCCAATCGGCGCTGTTTTCAAGATTTTCGGGAATTTCGCCGATTTGAGCGTTCTTTTCAATAACAGCGTCTTCAGCAATTATTGAATAATAAACTTTCGCTCCGTCTTCAATTGTTGCGCCGGGCATAATAACCGAATATTTAACCTGAGCGCCTTTTCCGATTTTAACATTCGGTGAAACAACCGAATAATCAACGATTCCGTCGATTTCGCATCCTTCGCCGATTGATGAGTTTTCAACAACTCCGTCTTTGCCGATGTAGTGAGGAGGAGCCATTGGGTTTCTGCTGTATATTTTCCAGCTTGTGTCGCTCAAATCAAGGTCAACATTCGGGTTGATGATATCAAGGTTTGCTTCCCAGAGAGAATCAATTGTTCCAACATCTTTCCAGTATCCTTTAAACGGGAATGCAAACATTCTCTGATTATCATTAAGCATTGTGGGAATGATATTCTTTCCGAAGTCGTTTGATGAATCGGGATTAGCCTCATCCTCGGTTAAATACTTCTTGAGTTTGTCCCACGAGAAAACATAAACGCCCATTGAAGCCTTGTTTGATTTGGGCTCGGCGGGTTTCTCCGCGAATTCATAAATCTTATCGTTTTCATCGGTTGCAAGAATACCGAAACGGCTTGCCTCTTCCCACGGAACTTCAAGAACGGCAATGGTGCAGTCCGCATTGTTCTTCTTATGGAAGTCAATCATCTTTGCATAATTCATTTTGTAGATATGGTCGCCCGAAAGGATAACAACGTATTTGGGGTCATATTTCTCAATGAATGTTATGTTCTGATAAATTGCGTTTGCGGTTCCTTTATACCACTCTGCCCCTCCGATTGCCTCGTAGGGTGAAAGAACATGAACGCCGCCGTTGATTCTGTCCAAATCCCAGGGCTGTCCGTTTCCGAGGTAGTCGTTAAGAACAAGCGGTTGATACTGAGTTAAAACGCCAACGGTATAAATACCGCTGTTAACGCAGTTTGAAAGCGGGAAGTCAATAATTCTGTAGTTTCCGCCGTAGGGAACAGCGGGTTTGGCAATGCTTTTTGTTAAAACGCCGAGACGGCTGCCCTGTCCTCCTGCGAGAAGCATTGCAACAACATCTGTTTTATGAGCCATATGCTTATTCCTCCTTTATTTATCTTTTTGTTTTTTAAGGTAAACTGCCGAAAGTCCGTGCAGTTTAAGATTAATATGCTCATCAAAGCCATGGAAAGGCTCTTTTATTGATTTATATGTTCCCGAAAGTCTCGGCTTATCGCCGCCGAATTTCTGAAGCGAAGTATCAAATATAACTTTATATGTTCCTTTTTCGGGAACGCCTATTCTGTAACTTTCAAAACTGTTCGGAGTCCAGTTGAAAACAGCAATAATATCTTCGCCCTTCTTGTTAAGCCTTCTGAAAGCGATAACGCTGTTGCAGTTATCCTCGCTTGAAATCCACTGAAAACCGTCCCACGAATAATCAATTTCCCAAAGTTCGCTGTGTTCCTTATAGAATTTATTGAGTTCTTTGGTGAAATTCTGAAGTTTTTTATGTTTATCGTAGTCGAGAAGAAGCCAGTCAAGACCCTGCTTATAATTCCATTCGATAAACTGACCGAATTCGCTTCCCATAAAGAGAAGTTTTTTACCCGGATGCGCCATCATATATGCAAGGAATAATCTCATTCCCTCGAACTTCATATCATAGTCGCCGGGCATTTTGTTGAGCAGGCTTGCCTTGCCGTGAACAACTTCATCATGGCTTATCGGAAGAACAAAGTTTTCCGAAAAGGCATAGAAGAAACTGAAAGTTATGCAACTGTGGTTTCCTTTTCTGAACAGCGGGTCCATCGAGGTGTAGCGGAGCATATCGTTCATCCAGCCCATATTCCATTTGAAGTTGAAGCCGAGCCCGCCGATATCCGTTGGCATTGTTATCATCGGCCACGCCGTTGATTCCTCCGCAATCATCATAACATCGGGATGTTCTTTGAACATTGCTGAGTTAAGAAGTTGGAAGAATTCAACCGCTTCAAGGTTTTCTCTGCCGCCGTTTTTATTCGGCGTCCATTCTCCGTCTTTTCTTCCGTAGTCGAGATAGAGCATTGAAGCAACTGCGTCAACCCTGAGTCCGTCGAAATGAAATTTATCAACCCAGAACATAGCCGAGGAGAGCAGGAAGGAAACAACTTCTTTTTTGGAGTAGTCGAAAACTCTCGTTCCCCATTCCTTGTGTTCGCCTTTTTTCAGGTCGGCATATTCATAACAGCAACTTCCGTCGAACTCATAAAGTCCGTGAGCGTCTTTAGGGAAGTGAGCCGGAACCCAGTCGAGTATAACGCCGATATCAGCCTGATGGCATTTATCAATGAAATACATCAAATCCTCGGGAACTCCGTATCTTGAAGTTGCGGCGAAATATCCCGTAACCTGATAGCCCCATGAGCCGTCAAACGGATATTCCATAATCGGAAGCATTTCAATGTGCGTGTAGCCCATTTCCTTAACATAGGGAACAAGTTCGTCCGCCATTTCACGATAGGTTAAGAAATTGCCGTCTTCATGCTGCTTCCAGGAGCCGAAATGAATTTCGTAAATATTAACGGGCTTATCAAGGATGTTTCCCTGTGATTTGCTTTTAAACCACTTTTTATCATTCCATTTATAATCGGAAAGTTCATAAACCTTTGAGCCCGTTGCAGGTCTTGTTTCCTGATGAACTGCATAGGGGTCTGCTTTCATAATGGTTTTTCCGCTCTTTGTTTTGATTGCGTATTTATAGCAGTCGTAAACATTGAGCCCTTCAATTATTGCCTCCCATATACCGGGAGATATCGGAAAACATCTATGAGCATTTTCGTCCCAGTTGTTGAAATCGCCGACAACGCTGACTCCTTCAGCGTTTGGCGCCCACACCCTGAAAGCGAAACTATTCTTATCTATCTTATGAACGCCGAAGAACTCATATGCCTTGTAGTTAGTTCCGTCGTGAAAAAGATAAATCGGAAGTTGATATTCCTCTTTAAGTTCGGTCATAACATCACTCCTTTTGGATATAAAAATCCAGTATTTTACTATATAATAACATTAATATGTAGCAATTACAAGGGCTTTTTGTATATTTTGTTACAAGAATTTATTAAATTTTTTTAAAATATGTGCAAATTGTTGTAAAAAGCATATTAAACTTTGGTATAAATGTGCAAAAAATTTATTCAAATTATCTTGAACTAAACTATTGCCGTATATTTATAAAGTGTGTTATAATAATTAACGGTAAATTTTGTTATAGGTGTATAAAAACGGAAGCGGGTGATAAGTTGAAGTTCACAAAAATGCACGGCTGCGGAAACGATTATGTTTATATCGACTGTACCGAAAACGAAATCAAAGACGAAAGCGCTGCTGCAATCAAGGTTTCAGACAGGCATTTCGGAATCGGCGGAGACGGAATGATTTTAATCAAAAAAAGCGATATTGCCGATTTTGAAATGGTGATGTTCAATGCCGACGGTTCAAGGGGCGCGATGTGCGGAAACGGAATAAGATGCGTTGCAAAATTTGTTTATGATAAAGGATTGTGCAGCAAAACATCTCTTGCAATTGAATCAATGGGCGCGGTTAAATACATTGATTTAACTGTTGAAAACAAAAAAGCCGTTTGCGCAAAGGTTGATATGGGAAAGCCAAATTTAAAGGCGCGCGAAATTCCTGTTTTATCCGAAAACGAAAAGGCGATTAATGAAAAAATTTGCGTTGACGGAAAAGAGTATAAAATGACCTGCGTTTCAATGGGCAATCCCCACGCGGTTATCTTTATTGATAAATCGCCGAGGGAAATCGAAATTGAAAAAATCGGTCCGAAATTTGAAAACAACCCTGTTTTTCCCGACAGAACAAACACCGAGTTTGTTAAGGTTATTGACAGAAAAAATCTTGAAATGCGCGTTTGGGAAAGAGGCTCGGGCGAAACTCTTGCCTGCGGAACGGGCGCCTGCGCAACAGCCGTTGCGGCAATTATTAACGGATTTTGCGATAATGATGTAACAGTGCATCTTCTCGGCGGCGACCTTCGTATAAGTTGGAGCGGCAATGAAAACGAAAGCGTTTTTATGACAGGTCCTGCTGTTACAGTTTTCGAAGGCGAAATAGAACTATAAATTACGAATGACGAATTGAGGGCGGACTAACCGCACCCGATATAAACTATTATGGAGGTAGTTATTAAATGAGTATTAAAATCGGTATTTTAGGATACGGAAACCTTTCAAGAGGCGTTGAAAGCGCTATAAAGCAAAATGATGATTTGGAATTAGTTGCGGTATTCACAAGAAGAAATCCCGAGGGAGTTAAAATCAAAACCGAAGGTGTAGGGGTTTACAGTGTTGATGAAATCGAGAATTTCAAAGATAAAATAGATGTTCTTGTTCTCGGCGGCGGAAGCGCAACAGACCTTCCCGAGCAGACCCCGAAATATGCAAAACTCTTTAATGTTATTGATAGTTTTGATACCCACGCAAGAATTCCCGAACATTTTGAAAATGTTGATAAGGCGGCGAAAGAGGCGGGCAAAGTCGGTATCATTTCAATCGGATGGGACCCGGGACTTTTCTCGCTTCTCAGAATGGTTTCAACAGCAGTTCTTCCCGAGGGAAACAACTATACTTTCTGGGGCAAGGGCGTTTCTCAGGGACATTCAGACGCTATAAGAAGAATTGAAGGCGTTGTTGACGCAAGGCAGTATACAATTCCGGTTGACGCTGCGGTTGAGAGCGTCAGAAATGCTGAAAACCCAACCTTCACCGCAAGACAGCAGCACACAAGGGAATGTTTTGTTGTTGCAGAGGAAGGCGCGGACCTTGCAAGAATTGAAAAAGAAATCAAGGAAATGCCGAACTATTTTGAACCGTACGACACAACAGTTCACTTTATTTCAAAAGAAGAACTTGATAAAAACCACGCTTCACTTCCCCACGGAGGATTTGTTATCAGAAGCGGCAAAACAGGCTTTGAAAAAGAAAACAGTCATATTGTTGAGTTCAATCTCAAACTTGATTCAAACCCTGAATTTACAGGTTCTGTTATCGCCGCATATGCAAGAGCGGCTTACAAACTCAACAAAGAGGGCGCAAGCGGAGCAAAAACTATTTTTGATATTCCCGTTGCTTATCTCAGCAGCAAGAGCGCAGAAGAACTCAGAAAAACTCTGCTGTAAATAAATATAGCCCCTTGCGGGAAACCAAAAATGTCCTAAGAAAAGAGGAAACCGTTATGGCAAACAATACTTATAATTCACCGTTTAACGCTCGTTATGCGAGCAAGGAAATGCAGTATATCTATTCTCCCGATTTTAAATTTAAAACCTGGAGAAAACTCTGGATAGCGCTTGCCGAGGCTGAAAACGAACTCGGCTTAAATGTAACAAAAGAGCAGATTGAAGAACTCAAGGCTCACGCGGACGATATCAACTATGAAGTTGCAAAGGAATATGAAAAGAAATTCCGCCACGATGTTATGAGCCATGTTCACGCATACGGAGAGCAGTGCCCGAATGCAAAGGGAATAATTCATCTCGGAGCAACCTCCTGCTATGTCGGCGACAACACCGATGTTATAACAATGCGTGAAGCGCTTCTTCTCATCAAGAAAAAACTTGTTAACGCAATTGCAGGCGTTGCAAAATTTGCGGATGAATATAAGGATATGCCCTGCCTTGGCTTCACCCACTTCCAGCCCGCTCAGCCAACAACCGTCGGCAAAAGAGCAACGCTCTGGCTTATGGATTTGGTTATGGATTTAAACGAGGTCGACCATGTTCTTGAAACCCTTATGCTCCTCGGCTCAAAGGGAACAACGGGAACTCAGGCTTCCTTCCTTGAACTTTTTGACGGCGACCACGAAAAGTGCAAGCAACTTGATAAAATCATTGCCGAAAAAATGGGCTTTAAGGCGTGCTTCCCTGTAAGCGGTCAAACCTATGCAAGAAAACTCGACACAATCGTTTGCAACTGCCTTGCGCTGATTGCTCAGAGTTGCTGCAAATTCTCAAACGATTTAAGACTTCTTCAGAATCTCAAGGAAATAGAAGAGCCCTTTGAGAAAAATCAGATTGGTTCTTCCGCAATGGCGTATAAGAGAAATCCGATGAGGAGCGAAAGAATCGCTTCCCTTTCAAGATATGTTATGATAGACGCGCTCAATCCTGCGTGGACCGCTTCCGCGCAGTGGTTTGAAAGAACTCTTGACGACAGCGCAAACAAGAGAGTTTCAATTGCCGAAGCCTTTCTTGCAACGGACGGCATACTTGAT
>JAFYFO010000203.1 GCA_017543725.1 Eubacterium sp. | reverse complement strand
TGTTTTCTTCGGAATTTCAAGCGCAGTTATCCCTCAGTTAAGATAAACACCAAAACAAAAATGACTATCTCAGAATATGGGATAGTCATTTTCATTTCAGTTAATTATTCAAGAGTTTAAAACTGACTGTGTATTATTCATTCTCGCCATTATGGCACTTCCGTTATCTTTGAGCCACTTGTTCCACTTCTTATATTCGGGATAAACTCTCAGAACCTCGGAATAAAACTCCTTAGAGTGGTTCATCTCTTTTCTGTGGCACAATTCGTGAACAACAACGCTGTCAATCACCTCGGGCGGAGTCAGCATAAGCAGGCAATTGAAATTCAGATTGCCTTTGCTGCTGCAACTGCCCCACTTCGTTTTTTGATTTCGGATAGTTATTTTTCCGTAATCAACTCCAACAAGCGCAGCAAAATATTCAACCCGCTTCGGGATATATTCCAAAGCCTTATCGGCAAGCGAGCGGATATCATCATACGACAGTTTATCAACCGTTCCCTGCCGGTTTTGCGCTTCCTGCAGTTTCTGCAAGTGCTTTTCAATCCACGCGGATTTTGATTCTATGAAATTTTCAATCTCACGCCTCTTCATCAGATAGGGCGCACGAACAATAATTTTTCCGTCGGGTCTAATTTCCAGACCCAGAGTCTTGCGCCCGCTTCTTATCAATTCAAATTTATAATCCATATCCCGTTAATTATAGCAGAAATAAATATTTCATTCAACTTTGATAATTTTTAAAACAACGCAAATTATGCAGTGTTAGGGCGATTGCGTATTTCAGATGAAAACGCTCTTGATATTTTAGCATAATTATGCTAAAATATTTATGAGGTGATATTTATGAATAACGCTATAAGACCTGTTTCTGATTTGAGAAACAATTTTGCGGATATATCTAAAACTGTTCACGAAACGGGAAAACCTGTTTTCCTCACCAAAAACGGTTTTGGGGATATGGTTGTTCTCAGTATGGAAGCATATGAGAATATGCAGTTTGAAAGCGAAATATATATAAAACTTAAAGAGGCGGAAAAAGAAACGAAACTATCAGAAAGGCGATTCTCGGCAAAGGAAGTTCTGAGCGAACTTAAAGGTGCGATTAATGTTTAATTTGGAATTTCTGCCAATTGCAAAAAGCGATATGCTTGAAGCAGTTAAGTATATTGCCGACGAATTAAAAAATCCGGTTGCCGCACAAAATCTTGCCGACGATTTTATTTCCTCTGCCGAAAGACTTTGCGAATTTCCGTATGCCAATAATGTTTATTTGCCGATAAAGCCCTTGGAATCGGAATACAGACGAATTATCGTTAAAAACTATCTTATGTTCTACACGGTAGATGAACAAAATAAAACTGTTACTATTATGCGTGTTATCTATGCACGGCGTGATATGGAGAGCCAACTATAAACAAAAATGACTATCTCAGATTAATGGGATAGTCATTTGTTTTTGGTCAATATTTTATTTGCTTGCTTCTTCAACTGCAACATACTTCTGATTTCTGCTGTTTGGTTTATCGGGTATTGTCATTTTGATTTTTCCATCATCAAAAAGAGGTTTTAAGAAATTATTATTAAATGCCTTTCTGCCTTCAACGCCAACAAACTCCTGCATTTCTTTTCTTGAACGAGGCGTTTTGCAAAAATCAAGAAGCGCTTTAACTTGTTCCTGACTTGTTCCCGAGGAACAAGTTATTTCATCAAGCGCCTGTTTGATAAGTTCAAGCATGAATATAATAAAATCAGTTGAATCTGCTTTTGCATTACATAAATTAATGCACTCATAGTATGCTTTTTGGTTTTTATATATCATTGATTCTATCGGAATATATGCAAAAATCGGATTCCATTTAGATAAAATCAACGTGTGCCACAATCTGCCAAGTCTGCCATTGCCATCAAGAAATGGGTGTATTACTTCAAACTCATAGTGAAAAACGCTGCTTTTAACAAGCGGATGAGCATTGCTTGTTTTTAACCAATTCAGCAGATCTTCCGTAAGCTGCGGAACATACTCGTGCAAAGAGCCAAAATGTATAACCTCGCCGGTTGCACTGTCCACAACACCTGCCGGCTTTGTTCTGAACTCACCTGCACCTTCAACAAGTCCGCGCATCAAAACGCCATGCGCCTTCAACAAATCACTAACCACAAACGGATTAAGAGTTTCAAGCACCTCATATATTTCAAAAGCGTTTTTAACTTCCTCTATATCTTTAGGAGGTGCTAATACTCTCCTTCCGTCAATCACAGCCGTTACTTGTTCGATTGATAGTGTATTTTGTTCAATTGCAAGAGATCCGTGAATGGTTTTTATTCTGGTTGCCCGCCTTAATCGTGGGTTTTTATCAAATCCTGCAGAAACAGTAACCTTGCCTGCAAGTTCGGCAACCTCTGCAATAAGCGACAAAACTTTGTTATTCACTTCAAATGGTGGATTATAGCTCATTTTTCAACCTCGATATTTCTACCCAAGATCTAATAATACCGCAAAACAGC
>JAFYFO010000202.1 GCA_017543725.1 Eubacterium sp. | reverse complement strand
GGAATGAGAGCGATAAATTTCCTTGCCGATTTAACAAACTATTTAATGCTTGAAATCGGTCAGCCAATGCACGCTTTTGACTCAAGAAAGGTTGAAAATATCAGAATCCGCCGCTTTGAAGAGCCGTTTACTTTCACAACTCTTGACGGAGTTGAGAGAAATATCGACCCCGAAACGCTTATGATTTGCAACGGCGAAACCCCTGTTGCAATCGCGGGAATAATGGGTGGACTCGATAGCGAAATTGTTGAGGACACAACAACTTTAACCCTTGAATCCGCAACCTTTGACGCGGCAACAATAAGAAAATCAACCGTTCGCCTTGCGCACAGAACTGATTCTTCAATGCGCTATGAAAAATCGCTCGACCCCGAACTGACAGTTCTTGCAATTGAGCGCTTTGTTAAACTCCTTCAGGAGGCGGACAGCGGCGTTCAGGTTGTTTCCGCGCTGACTGATGAATACGCATATCACTATGAAACGGTTAATTTAACCTTTGATAAAGCCTTTGTTGATAAATATACGGGAATTGAAATTTCAAATGAAACAATCATCAAAACCTTAACTTCTCTCGGCTTTGAGGCAAGCGAAGAAAACGATGAATTTTCAGTCACCGTTCCGAGTTGGAGAGCAACAAAGGATGTAACAATGAAAGCCGATATAATCGAGGAAATAACAAGAATATACGGCTATGATAACTTTGATGTTCACACAACGCGCTCACCGCTTTATCCCGTTCGCGCGGATGCTGAAAAAAGAGATGAAGACAGAATAAAAGACCTTCTTGTTAAAAGATATTCGCTGCACGAACTTCATTCATATGTCTGGAACTATTATGATGAACTCAAAGCGCTCGGAATGGAAAACGAGGGCTGCATAAAACTTGCAAACGCAAGCAACCCGAATATCGAAACGATAAGAATGTCGCTCATCCCGACCCAACTCTGTCAACTTAAAACAAACGCTTCTTTCTCACCCGATTTCGGAATTTTTGAAATCGGAAGAGCGGTTACGGGAATGGATGAAAACAATCTCTGCATTGAAAAGAAATTCCTCGGCATAAGCCTTTTCTCAAAGATTAAGCCCATTGATGTTCTTTATTTCGAACTCAGGGAAATTCTTGAAACAATGGTTGACGATATCAAGCATAAAAAGATTTCTTTTGCCAAAAAAGAAGCAAAACATTCATATCAGCATCCGAGAAATCTTTATGATATTATTTGCGACGGTAAAGCAATCGGCGAAATCGGAATTGCTCATCCGAGCGTTTCAAAGAAAATTGATAAAAAAGCCGCAATAGTTTTCGCTCAGATTGATGTTGCCGCTCTTTCAGAGATTGAAAACGCTTCAATTTCCTATGAAGAGCCAAGCAAATTCCCCTCAATGGAAATAGACCTTTCGTTCATAACTCCCGTTTTCTCGCCAATCGCCGCGGCGATTAAAGAGGCAAATTCTTCGCTTATAAAGAGGGTTGAAGTAACCGATATTTATGAGGGCGAGGGTGTTAAATCAATAACAACAAGAATAACTTTCTCACATCCCGAAAAAACTTTAACAAGGGAAGAAGTTTCGGAAGTTTCCGATTTCATTGTTGAAAGATTGAAGAATAAGGGAATTGAACTCAAAGGATAGAACCCTTCGGGAATTACGAATTACGAATGACGAATGACGAATTTCGGTTACTCGCTTCGCTCGGACAATAAAAATTGTAGGGGAGGGTCTCCGCGCCCTCCCGAATATAATCAAGCGCGAATGTGTCGCCCGAAATTTTACATTTTGCATTTTCAATTTTAAATTAAAAAAATCGCTGCCCCGCTGTTGCAGGGCAGCATTTTTTTATCAGTTACATCCGCAGCCGCAATCATTATTGTTGAAGCCTCCGCAGAGTAAAAGGATGATGATAAGGATGATGATCCAAGATGAACCATTGCAGCCGCATCCGTTGTTGCAACCCATAACCGAACCTCCCTTCGCCGTTTCTAACTCATTCTATGATGAAGAAGCGAAATGTGTTACAGCGAATATTATGACGAATTACGCGTGACGGTTCGTTTGCGAGCGCTGCCGGTGGCAGATGAAGCGAACAAAAAGAACTGCCGAACGGTCAAAATTTGTC
>JAFYFO010000201.1 GCA_017543725.1 Eubacterium sp. | reverse complement strand
GACACAATGCGCATAACCCGTGCATTTCTTGACGGATTGAATGAAGAAAGCGAAAACGAAATAACTCTCATCAATGTTATAGATAAGCATATTGAATATTGCAGCGGCTGTTTTTCCTGTATGCGAAACGGCGGAAATTGTATTCACAGTGACGATATGAAATCAATTCTTGAAAAAATTCTTGAAAGCGATTTGCTTATTTTCAGTTTTCCGCTTTATTGCTACGGTATGCCGGCGCCTCTCAAAGCCCTGCTCGACAGAACTTTGCCGCTCTCAAGTATGGCAATGCAGAAGGTTGGCGACAGATATGAGCATATCGGTCAGGCTGATTATTCCCATCTCAGATATATTATGATTTGCGGCTGCGGTTTTCCGAACAGCAAGCATAATTTTGAGCCTGCAATTTTGCAGTTTAAAAACTCTTTTCCGAATAATCATACAATTATAACCATTCCCGAAAGCCCGATGTTTAATGCGCCCGAGGCGGAAATCGTAACTAAGCCAAGGCTTGAAATAATAAAGAAAGCGGGAAGGCAGTATGCAAAAACAGGGAATGTTGATGATGCTCTTATGGCAGAAATCTGCTCGCCGATGATTGATGAAAATGAATATGCCAAAATCGTCAACAGCAGCGTTTGATGAAACAACGCTGACGGTATTTTTTGAAGAACCTTTCTGGGTGGGTGTGTTTGAACGGACCGTGGGAGGGAAACTGTCCGTCTGCAAGATTACCTTCGGTGCAGAGCCGACCGATTCTGAAATATGGACTTTCGTACTGAAATATTTTGATTCTTTAAAGTTCAGCAAACCTGTTAAAACCGTGCAAAAGAAAAAAGCGGACAATCCGAAACGCCGCAGCCGCGAATCAAGAAGGCAAATGCAGGATATCGGCATAGGAACGAAGTCACAGCAAATTCTCAAACAGCAATATGAAGAGAATAAACGCGAGCGAAAGCAAGAGAGTAAAGATCGGCGCGATGAAAAAAAGCAACGGCAGTTCGACCTCAAACAACAAAAACGAAAAGAAAAACACAAAGGACATTAGTATAGAGAGTTTGACAGGAATTATCGGAATTGAGAGGTGATTAATTGAGGAAACAGAATGTAAAGAAATCGTCAGTTAGGCTCATTCTTGGAGTCTTTGTTGTTTTTTCTCTTATAACTGCTATTATAGCCGGACACTTTATATATGTGACTAGGTATAAAACCAATGTTGTTGCTTCATCAGCGTCACCTGACGGACAGTATGAACTGCTGTTTCAACAGATAGGAGAACCCGACTGGCCGTTTGGATATACGCATGCCGGATTAGTTTTGAAAGATGAGTCCAAAACAGTTGCAAAGATTTCTTTTGATGTGGCAAACGACGGGGGAATTATTGACGCTGAGAATTGGAATGTTACATGGAAAGAAAGTTATGTTGAAGCAGTGATAAGCGGCGAGGAGCAAAACGACAATCAATTCATTTTATACTTTAATGGCAAAACGGACTCTAAGTTTAATCCTGCGGCTGTGCTGTTTGTATGCGGTGAGATATAACAAAATCAACAAATCGGGAGTTGTGGAGGAGAGTATGAAATACAAAGGTACTCTGATAGTTGTTAAAGATTGCAAAAAAGCGCTGAATTTTTATAGTGATGTTTTTGGATTTCAGCTGATTAAAGATAATGAAGGAAATATGGAACTTACTGATAATTTGTATTTACAGGAATCAGGTT
>JAFYFO010000200.1 GCA_017543725.1 Eubacterium sp. | reverse complement strand
CATCGCACAAATCATAGAAAAACTGACTTTGCTGATAGTGGGCAAGCCTTATCGCGTTTGCACCGACTTCAAGTATTAAATCCAAATCCTCGGCGTGTTCCTTTTCGGTTATGGCGTTGCCCATATTTTCCCTGTCCTGATGACGGCAAACACCTTTGAGTTTCAAGTGTTTTCCATTAAGGAAAAAGCCTTTTTCACTGTCGATATAAAACTCCCTGAAACCAATCTTAATTGAAACATTATCAAGAATTATTTCATCCTCGATTATTTCGCACTGCAGGGTATACAGATAGGGATTTTCCCTTCCGTTCCATAAAACGGGATTTTCACATTCAAGAGTTATTTCGCTTTTTTCACTGACGCAGTGGGCAAAAACATTATTATCCCTGTCAATAAGAGTGCATCTCAGTTTTGCGCCGTTTAAAAAATTATCAATAAGGCATTTAACATCGAGAAGCCATTTTTCGCCGTTTTTCTTCGGCGCTGCGTAAACTCCGTTTGAAGAATAATCACTGAAAGAAAAATGGGTTTTATTAGTTTCAATCAGATAAACATTGCGGTATATTCCGCCCCAGAAAGTGAAATCCGCAGTTGAGGGATAAACATCTTCAAAATCGCTGTTATCAGTTAATATTTCAAGCGTGCAGCCGTTTTTTATATACGGCGTTAAATCGGTTGCGAAAGCGCTGTATCCGCCCTTATGGGTGTTGATTATTTTTGAATCAACTGCAACCGAGCAAACTGAATTTGCCCCTTCGATAAGAAGAAAAACATTATTCTTCATAGGGGGAAGTTCTTTTTTATATGAGCATTTTGTTCTCAGATAATTCGGCGTTAAGCCGTCTTTTGCATTGAAACAGTGAGGAAGATTAACTGTTTTTTCTTCCCCGTTTATTTCAAAAATCCAGTTTTCATTGATTTTTGTTACTTTTCGCATATAAACTCCTTATGCAACCTGTAATTCATAACACGCGTTTATTTTTTTGCCAATCTCATCACTCTTGCATAATTCAAAGCGCATAGTGCCGCGGTTATCAGAATGAAAATGCCTGCAATCAGTTTATGGTCCATTCTTGTTCCGAGGAAAACGGTTAAAACGCAAAGTCCCACAACAACAAACATATTAGGCAGCAAATAAATCAAAACCGCCGTGCCCTGTTTTATAACTTCAACTTCGTTTTCCCATTCAAGTTTAATATGTTTAACTCCGCAAACCATTCCCCAAATTGTTGAGAAGATGCAGAGCAGAATTCCGAGAACAGTATATAAAACCGTGTTGATAAACGGCGTTTTTGCGCCGATGCACAGCATTATAACCGAAACTGTCATAAACGGAACAGTTAAGTAGATATTAAAGCGCATCTTGCCCTTATAGATTGTTTTTTTATCAATCGGAAGACTTTGCAAAATCCAATAGTTTTTTCCTTCAAGTGAGGGCGAGCAAACCGTTGACGCCATCATTCCTATGAAGAAATAGAGAATAAACGGTATTGCAGGCTGCATCATTTTTGAAGTCAGCGGCGCGCCGACAAAAATTTTTGAAATAATATTATCAAATCCGAAAATGAGGCATACCAGAGCAAAAATCGGCGCTAAAACCTCTCCCATTCCAACATTAACCATATAGGTTGTTGAGCCCGTCATCCGTTTGAATTCCTTGAAGGCTATCGCGTTTTCAACGCTTCTTTTTTTCTGCTCTTTCATATTATACTTCTTTGCCGCGTGGTGGGATTTAAGAGCGGAATTGATATTTCTGTATGACTTTCCGACTATTGCAAAAACCAATGCGAAAAGAACTGCGCTGAGCGCGATTAAAAGCAGAACATCAAGAAAAGAAGCGTTTATTACTGCATTTGAAAACCATTCCGCCGGAGGATAGTATTTCGCCGCGCTGTTTGTTATTGAAGAAATGCTTTCAAGCGTTTGACCGACCTTATCATCCCTGAACATATTTTCAATGATGAATCTCAGGGAAAAACAGAAAATAACAAAAACAAATGAAAGAATTGTCTGAACGATATTTGTTTTTTTGAATCCTGTGCTTATTCTTGCAATAAGGAAGCCGAAAAACGCCGCGGCTATCATCGGAATTATCGGAAGAATAAAACTCAGAATAATCCATAAAACATAAACAAGAATACCGGGTTTTGCATAGTGGGCATAGCCTATCAGCATTGCAACGGAAATGCTTGCGTACCACGGGAGCATCTTTATATACATATAAAGGAATTTGCAACTTGCAACTGTTTTTGCCTCAATCGGAAGCGACATCAGCATATCGTATTCCCTGAAGTTAAAGAGATAGCCGTTTGTTTTAAAAAATGTGAAAACAAAGGCAATGAGGCTTATTGTCAGGGCGCAGTTTATCGGAACAGCGCCGATTAAGCCGTTTTGCCCGTAGCCGACGCAAAGGCTGAGCATATAAAACATCAGCATAGCGTAAACAATGATAACGCCGATTATTCCGCCGACTGCTTTGTTACGCTTTTTCGCATCCTTGGTGTATTTCTTATAATTAAGCCTGCTTGTTGAAAGAAGCAGATTCTTCAAAAGAATAAAAGTTTTATTTTTCATTGTACATCTCCAGGAAAGTTTCCTCAAGCGAATTGCCGTTTGTTAATTCTTCAAGACTTCCGGAAGAAACAATTCTTCCTTCTTTGATTATTGCGATTTTATTGCAGAGCTTTTTGGCAACATCAAGAACATGGGTTGAGAAAAATACTGCTCCCCCTTCCCTGCACATCTCATT
>JAFYFO010000199.1 GCA_017543725.1 Eubacterium sp. | reverse complement strand
GCGTTTTTCTGTCCTGCGGAACAATTTCAAGCCCCGAAAAAGATTATCATCTTGAATTCAGCATAGCATATCACAATCTTGCAAAGAGTTTTATAACTCTGCTCAACGAGTTTGAGCAAAGCCCGAAACTCATTCTTCGCAAGGGCTATAATGTTGTTTATATAAAAGACAGCGAATCAATAGAGGATTTCCTTTATATTATGGGCGCTCCTTCCTCAATGTTTGATATGATGAATATCAAAATTGTCAAGGAGATAAGAAACACGGCAAACAGAAAAGCAAATTGCGAAACGGCGAATATTGAAAAAACCGTTCAGGCGTCAATGCCGCAGATAGAGGCAATTCTTAAAATAAAAAACGAAAAAGGGCTTGACTATCTTTCAAAACCGCTCAGGGAGATGGCGCAAATGCGCCTTGATAATCCCGATTTATCGCTTGCGGAACTTGCCCTTGCTTTCAACCCGCCTCTTTCAAAAAGCGGCGCAAACCACAGATTGAAAAGAATTGAAGCAATAGCAAAGGAATTATAAGAGGCAATTATATGTTTACTCATCTTCATCTTCATACTCAGTTCAGCCTGCTCGACGGCGTTTGCCGACCCGACAGGCTTGTTGAGCGTGCCAAGGAATTGGGGATGACCTCGCTTGCAATAACCGACCACGGCAATATGTACGGTGCGGTTGATTTCTATAAAGAATGTAAAAAGCAGGGGATAAAGCCGATAATCGGCTGCGAGGTTTATGTTGCGCCGAGAACTCGTTATGATAAGGATAAGGCGCTTGATAAAGAATATAATCATCTGATTTTGCTTGTTAAAAACGAAATCGGATATAAGAATTTAATAAAAATGGTTTCTCTCGCATACACCGAGGGATTTTATTTTAAACCGAGGATAGACAGGGATTTGCTTGAAAAACACAGCGAGGGGCTTGTTTGCCTTTCGGGATGTTTGAAGGGAGCAATTCCGCAGTTGATTCTGCAAAAAGACTATGAAAGCGCGAAAAACGAGGCGCTTTGGTACAGCGAACTTTTCGGCGAAGGAAATTATTTTCTTGAAATTCAGGACCATGGAATCCCCGAAGAAAAAATTATTGCCGACGCTCTTAAAAGAATCAGCGATGAAACGAAAATTCCGCTTGCCGCAACAAACGATGTTCACTATATCGAGCAAAAAGACGCGGCTGTTCAGCAGGTTTTAATCTGCATTGCAACAAACCATATTCTCGGTGAGGATACCGGGCTTGAATTCCACAGCGATAATTTTTATCTCAAATCGGAAGAAGAGATGAGGGCGCTTTTTCCCGATGTTCCTAGCGCGATAGAAAACACTGCGAAAATTGCCGAAATATGCAATTTTGATTTTGAGTTCGGAAACACAAAACTTCCCTATTTTGAAACTCCCGATAATATGAATCATTTTGATTATTTCAAAATGAAATGCTATGAGGGACTTGAAGCAAGATACGGAAAAAATCCGCCTCGGGAATATGCCGAGCGCCTTGAATATGAACTTGAAACCGTTAATAAAATGGGCTACACGGATTATTACCTGATAGTTCAGGATTTCGTTAGTTTTGCGCGCGAAAACGGTATTCCCGTCGGTCCCGGAAGGGGCTCGGGCGCAGGCTCGATTGCCGCATACTGCATTGGCATAACGGATATTGACCCGATGAAATATGATTTGATTTTCGAAAGATTTTTAAATCCCGAGCGAGTTTCAATGCCCGATTTTGATATCGACTTCTGCTATGAAAGAAGGCAGGAGGTTATTGATTATGTCAGCCGAAAATACGGAGCGGACCATGTTGCGCAGATTGTAACTTTCGGAACTTTGCAAACAAGAATGGCAATCCGCGATGTCGGGCGCGCAATGGGAATGCCCTACGCTTCTGTTGACGCGGTTGCAAAACTCATTCCAAACAGTTGGCATATAACGATTGACGACGCCGTTGCCCAGAGCAAACATCTCAGAGAGGCGATGGCCCAAAGCGAGGAAGTCAGCCGCCTTATTGAAACGGCAAGGCAGGTTGAGGGAATGCCGAGAAACACTTCAACCCATGCGGCAGGCGTTGTTATAACCCATGACCCTGTTTCGTCATATGTTCCGCTTGCAACAAATGACGGCGTTCCCGTAACGCAGTATATAATGACAACGCTTGAGGAACTCGGACTTCTTAAAATGGACTTTCTCGGGCTCAGAACGCTGACGGTTATTGACTATGCGGCAAAGGCGGCAGGAATAAATATAAAAGAAATTGATATAAACGATGCAAATGTTTATAAACTCTTTTCAAGAGGGCAAACAGAGGGCGTTTTCCAGTTTGAATCAAGCGGTATGAAGCAGATGCTGATGAATCTCAAACCGACGGCGCTTGAGGATTTAATCGCCGCAACTTCACTTTACCGCCCGGGTCCTGCAAGTCAGATAGACGCTTTTGTTGCAAATTCAAAAGATAAAAGCCGAATTAAATACGAAACTCCACTTCTTGAACCGATACTTAAAAACACCTATGGTTGTATTGTTTATCAGGAGCAGGTTATGCAGATTTTCCGCTCCCTTGCAGGTTATTCCTATGGCAGGGCGGATGTTGTCCGCCGTGCAATGAGCAAGAAAAAGCACGATGTTATGGAGCAGGAGAGGGAAACTTTTATAAAAGGCTGTGAAAAAAATAATATCTCAAAAGAAACGGCAAATTCCATATT
>JAFYFO010000198.1 GCA_017543725.1 Eubacterium sp. | reverse complement strand
TCTTAATTCCTGCGATATTGCGGTTTTGGTAACCGAAGCAAACCGAAAACTGAATAAAGCGGAAAAAGAACTTATTGAAATCTTTTTGCAAAAGCAACTTCCATATATCATTGCCCGCAACAAAGCGGATTTGATTGATGAGTATAAAAACGACGGCAAGAATATTTTTGTTTCCGCTAAAGACGGCTCGGGAATTGAACTTTTAAAAGAAACCATTGCGGGTTTAACAGGAGTTAAAACAAAGCAAATCAGACTTGTCGGGGATTTTATTAAGAAAAACGATTTTGTTGTTCTTGTTACTCCGATTGATAAATCCGCTCCAAAGGGCAGAATGATTCTTCCCCAGCAGCAGGCTATAAGGGATATTATTGAATCGGGCGCAATATGCGTTACGGCTGAACCCGAACAACTTGAAGAAATTCTGAAAACAATAAAACCCGCGCTCGTTATTACCGATTCGCAGGTTTTCAACAAAGTTATGAAAATTGTTCCCAAAGATATCCCCCTGACCTCTTTTTCAATCCTTCTTGCAAGGTATAAAGGCTTTCTTGAAACGGCGCTCAAAGGCGTTTTGATGATTGAAAATCTTTCCTACGGTGATAAAATTCTTATCAGCGAAGGCTGCACCCACCACAGGCAGTGCAATGATATAGGAACGGTTAAACTTCCCGGTTGGCTTGAAACATTCTGCAAAACGAAGTTAAACTTTGAATTCACTTCCGGACACGGCTTTCCCGAAGATTTGAGCGGATATAAAATGATTATCCACTGCGGCGGCTGTATGCTCGGCGACAAGGAAATGCTATATAGAATGAATATGGCAAATGAGCAAAATATTCCATTCACGAATTACGGAACAATAATTGCCTATATGAACGGAATACTTGACAGGTCGGTTGAAATATTATCTAAATAAAATCCGGCAATCCTCTCAGTTTTTTGAGGATTGCTTTTTCTTTTCTTGAAATCTGAACCTGTGAAACGCCGAGAATCTTTGCCGTTTCGCACTGCGTTTTTGAATAAAAATATCTGTTTGTTATAATCGCTTTTTCGCTTTCGCTGAGTGATTTCATAAGTTCATCAACAACTATTTTGTTGAAAACTTTTTCGCTTTCATCATACGGAATATCAAATTCTTCGCCGTCTTCTTCATAGAATGAATTGATTGAAACAACGGGATTCATAACGCTGAGAATTTCGGAGAGTTCCTCAGCGCTGAAATTGCTGAGTTTTGAAAGTTCACTGATAGTCGGCTCGCGCATTTCTTTTTTCAAAAACTTCTCTCTTATTGCCTGAACTTTGATAGAATTTTCCTTAAGAGAGCGTGAAACTTTGATTGAATTTCCGTCTCTGAACAGCCTTTTAATTTCGCCCATAATAACCGGAACTGCATAGGTTGAAAACTGAAAGCCTTTGCTTTCATCAAAATTATCAATTGCTTTAATCAAACCTATACAGCCTGCCTGATATAAATCATCGTATTCAACGCCGCGCGAGCGAAACCTTGAAGCAATTGAATGAACAAGACCTAAGTTGCTGCAAATCTTTTTATCGCGTTCGCTTACCATACGCTGTGACCGGATATTTTCTTTGTTAAAACAACGCTTGTTCCTTTTCCGACGGATGAAGTTACTTTAACCTTATCGCAGAAAGACTCCATAACCGTGAAGCCGAGACCTGCTCTGTCTCCGTCGCCCGTTGTGAAAAGCGGAGTCATTGCTTCCCTGATGTTTTCAATGCCGACTCCCCTATCCTTAATTCTGATTTTAACCGTGTTGAAATCAATGATTTTTGCATTTATGTATATTTTTCCGCAAGTTCCCCTGTATGCGTGAACAATGCAGTTTGTAACAGCCTCGCTGACTGCGGTTTTAATATCGGAAAGTTCTTCAATAGTCGGGTCGAGTTGGGATATAAAAGCGGAAACAACCGTTCTGCAAAACCCTTCATTTAGGCTCTTGCTTTCAACAACAAGATTGAATTCATTATTAATATTCATCATATCACCTCACAGATATTTCTTTTATTATTGCAATATTTCCAAGCCCTGCAAGTTCCATCAGTTTCTTTGTCTGGGAAGAAACATTTCTTATTTCAACGCTGCCTTTAAAAGACTGCATAAGTCTGTAGCGCCCCATAACAAGCCCGATTCCCGAAGAATCCATAAAAGTCACATTTTTAAAATCAAGAATTAAGTGCTTCGGCTTTTTATAAGCCAGAACATTATCAATTCTTTCTCTTAAAGCGGCGCTTGTGTGATGGTCTATTTCCCCGATAAGATATGCAATAATCAGATTGCCGCTTGATTCAATTGTTACATTCATAAATATCAACACCTAAAATAAAAAAATCAGCCTGATATGAATATATCAAACTGATTTAAAATAATTTGCCGAAATATGATATTAAATTAAATTATATATTTCCCTTATCATATAAAACGAACCGCAGATTAAAGAGGGATTACATTTCAATGCCGATAAAGCATTTTCGGCAACAGAAACATCGTTGCAGTATTTCTTTGCCATCTCTGCAAGTTCACTATTTGAAATCGCTCTCGGATTATTAACGCCGACAGCGATTATTTTTTTGCATTTCGGAGCAATAATTTCAAGATATCCATCAATATCCTTATCCTTCATCATTCCGATAATTGCAGTTTCGTTTGAAAGTTTCGGCGCAAGGAATTTTGCAGCGGAAACATTATGACCGCCGTCAAGAAGAATACCTCCTTTTCTCTCCTGCCTTGCAGGAAGCGTTTTGAGGGCATTTGCGCTTTCAAATCCGAAATAATCCATCACGGTGTTAACAACGCTTAAATTATCGCTCAGAGGGCTTATAATCAGATTTCTGCACTTATCTTTAAAGATATTTTCAAATTCATCGGAATATAAAACACAATCCGAGTTTTTTCTGCAAATTCCGCTCTTGTTATCGGCGATTTCTTCTATTGTTTTTCCGAGAAAATCGGTATGGTCAAGGGAAATGCTCGTTATAACTGAAAGATTTTCCTTTTCAACATTGGTAGCGTCGTCCCTGCCGCCCATACCACATTCAATAACTGCATAATCAACTTTGCAATCAGCAAAATATTTAAACATTATAGCAGTTAATAATTCAAATTCACTGCAATTTGCGCCGCCGTATTTCTCAATGAGTTTTGCAAGGGAATCTTCACTGATGAATTCGCCGTTTATCTGAATTTGCTCTCTGTAATCAATAACCCAGGGGGAAGTGAACAAGCCAACTTTAAATCCGCTATTCGCGATTGAATCAGCAATTGTTGCGGCAACAGTTCCTTTGCCGTTTGTTCCGGCAATATGAATAATTTTCATTTTATCCTGAGGATTATCCATATCGGAAAGAAGGGCTAAAATGCGGCTGAGCCCCGGCATAATGCCGAGGCTTTCTTTTTCTTTTATGAAGTTTTTCGCTTCATTATAATTCATTATCCGATTTCCTCAATCGACTTTTTGAGCATTGCTATTCTTTCTTCAAGCTTTGCCGCATCATCCTTGTTCTGCTGAACGACCTTTTCGGGCGCTTTGTTTACAAAGCCAGGATTTGAGAGCTTCTTATTGATAAACGAAAGCTTATCCTCAGCCTGAGCAAGCTCTTTTTCAAGTCGTTTTTTCTCTGCTTCAAAGTCAACAAGGTCGCCGAGCGGAATGAAGATTTTTGCGTCATTTGTAATGATTGTTACAACG
>JAFYFO010000021.1 GCA_017543725.1 Eubacterium sp. | reverse complement strand
ACCAACCGGAGGAGCCGGTGTTGCCTTGCCTGCAGGAATTTGAAGTTTAATTAAACCTACTACCTTTTGAGCCACAATTATTTTTCCTCCTAAAAATGTGGTAATTGGCGGAGACGAGGCGAAAACCTCATTCCTCCCACACAAACTACACTATAAATAGTATAGTTTGGTAAATGCGGCAATGCCGCGAATTACTTAATTAATCGTCGACCTTTTCGAGTTGGTCGAGTTCAAAATCAACAGTTGTTTCTCTTCCGAACATTGAAACAGTTACCTGAACTGAATTATTCGGAATATCAATTGATTCAACTGTTCCCGAAAAGCCCTCAAGCGGACCGTCTATAACATTAACGATATCGCCAACATTATATGTTACTTCAACGCTTACTTTTTCAACGCCGAGGTTTTTAACTTCTTCCTCTGTTAAAGGAACGGGTTTTCCCTCGGGACCGACAAAGCCTGCGCAGCCTCTTGTGTTTCTGACAACATACCAGGTTTCGTCCGTCATAACCATTTTAATCAGAAGATAACTCGGAAAAATCTTTCTTTCGCTTTCCTTCTTTGTTCCGTCTTCCTTGATTTCAACAACCTTTTCCGTCGGAACAACTATTTCCTGAATCAAATCGGTTAAATTACGGTTTTCAACCTTGATTTTAAGGTCGCTTGCAACTTTGTTTTCGTAGCCTGAAAAAGTGTGCGCAACATACCATCTTGCTTCTTCCATAAAAGCCTCCTTTTAACTCTTAGTCGGCTTTCTCTGTTGTTGTTTGCTCGGAAGTTTTTTCTTCTGTGCTTTCAGCCTCGGTGTTTTCATCGAGAGTTTCAGCAGTTGTCGGTTCGGTTGATTCAGCAGCAACAGTTGTTGTGTTTGCAAGTTGCTTAATGCCCTTCATTCCCTGAGTTAATCCCAAATCAATAAGATAGATAACAACTCCGACAATGAGGATAACAACAAGAACGATAACTGTGTTTTTGAAAACCTCTTTTGCCTTAGGCCAAACAACTTTCTTGCCTTCGCTTTTTACGCCTTTGAAGAAAGCACCAATGGATTTAAACGGATTTTTGCGGGCCTTTTTCTCTTTGTCTGATTTCTTATCAGACTTTTTTGACTTCTTGGCTTCCTCTTTTTGCTCGGAAGCAACAAAATCATCTTTCTTTGAAGCCATAATATCCCTCCGTTACTTTGTTTCTCTGTGAAGTGTGTGCTTCTTGCAGAACGGACAATATTTATTCATTTCAAGTCTGTCCGGCGTGTTTTTCTTGTTTTTCATTGTGTTATAGTTGCGTTGTTTGCATTCAGTGCATGCTAAAGTTATTTTAACTCTCATATACGGCACCTCCTATTTAATTTCGATATCAATCTCCCTCGTTTTGAAGCCGTATCACGCTCACACGGCAATCAAATATTCGCGCAAAAAAATAAACCCGAAATTCGAGGTATTTAGAATATTATCATATATAAAGAAAATAGTCAAGCAATTTTTGCAAAAAAAGAAAAATATTGCAATTTGCGCTGTATTGTATTAAGATATTTAAGAATAATTTCGAAAGGTGGGGCAAAATGAACATCGTTGTTATCGGCGGCGGCGCAAGCGGCATTGCCTGCGCAATAAAAACAAAACTGAATAATCCCGATTGCAGCGTTACTGTTCTTGAGCACCTTGACGAACCCTGCAAAAAGATTTTTGCAACCGGAAACGGAAGATGCAATATAACAAACAAATATGCTCCGGGATTTGAAACAACTAAAAACTTTTTTGAATCAATCGGGCTTGTTTTGCGCGAGAGCGAAGACGGCAGAATGTATCCTTATTCAAATCAGGCATCAAGCGTTGTTGAAACTCTTGTTTCAAACTGCAGAAAACTCAATATCAATATTGTTACTTCCTGCACTGTTAAAAGCGCCGAAAAAACGGCTGAAACTTTCAGCGTTTTCACAGATAAGGGCGTTTTCAGCGGCGATGTTCTTGTTCTTGCAACAGGAGGAAAAGCGCAAAGCGCGCTCGGCTCAGACGGAAGCGGATATTCTCTTGCTCAAACATTCGGGCATAAAATAAGCGCACTCTCCCCCGCCCTTGTTCAACTTAAATCGCCGAATAAGAATTGCAGAGCGCTCAAAGGAATAAGAGCGAAATGCCTTGTTAAACTCGTTATCGGCGATGAAATCGCAAAAGAGGAATTCGGCGAAGTTCTTTTCACCGATTACGGTCTTTCGGGAATCGTTGTTATGAATCTTTCGCATCTTGTTTGCGATGAAAAAATCAAAAATGATAATCAAAGATACAGCGCCGTTATTGATTTTGTTCCCGAAATGACGGAAGAAGAACTTCTTTCGCATTATAAAAAATTCGGCAATTTTGAAGGAATTCTGCCATTGAAACTATGCACGGTTCTCAGCCGTCAGGCTGAAGGAAACGAAGAAAAAATGGCAAAATACATAAAAAACTGGCGGTTGATTATATCGGGAACAAAAGGATATGAATACGCTCAGATAACAAAGGGCGGAATTGAAAAGGATGAACTTGATGAATCCTTCCAATCAAAACTCTGCGATAATCTTTATATTATCGGAGAATTAACGGATAACCAGTTCCCCTGCGGCGGCTTCAATCTTGATTTTGCATGGTCAAGCGGAGTTAAAGCGGCAAATAAGATTGCCGAGCAACGCGAGTAACAACGCAAGGCTCCCCCTCCCTTTACACAAGGGAGGCAATAAGGAAGAAATATATGATAAGAATTAATGAAATAAAACTGAATCTTGATGAAGATGAGTCTTTGCTGAAAACAAAAGCGGCAAAGGCTCTTAAAATCAATGAAAAATATATTAAAAAACTGAGCATCTTTAAAAAGAGCGTTGACGCGCGCAAAAAAGAAGATGTTCATTTTTCATACAGCGTTGATGTTGAAATCGGTCTTGATGAAGAACAGATAGTTAACAAAATCAAATCAAACAAGGTTTCAATCGTTAAAGCCTATGTTTATCAGCCTGTTCAGAATAAAAGGCAAAGCCCTTTCAGACCCGTTATAGTCGGTTTCGGACCTGCAGGAATGTTTGCAGGAATAATTCTCGCCGAAGCAGGCTTGCAGCCGATTATTCTTGAACGCGGAAAAGATATTGACGCTCGTCAGAAGGATGTTAACGAATTCTGGCAGAAAGCAAGGCTTGATGAGGAATCAAACGTTCAGTTCGGTGAAGGCGGTGCGGGTACTTTTTCGGACGGTAAATTAACAACGGGAATAAAAAGCCCCCACATAAGAAAGGTTTTGCAGGAACTCTATGAGGCAGGCGCGCCCGAGGAAATTCTTTATTCATCAAAACCCCATGTCGGAACGGACAGGCTTGCGATAGTTGTTAAGAATATAAGAAAAAAGATTGAAAACCTCGGCGGCGAAGTTCTTCTTGAAACGAAACTTGAAAAACTTCATATTGCAAACGGTTTTATTCACGGAGTTCGCTGTTCAAAACAAAATGAATACTTTGATATTGAAACCGACAGCGTTATTATGGCAATCGGTCACAGCGCAAGGGATACGGTTGAAATGCTTTATAATCTCAGAGTTGAGATTATTCAGAAGCCGTTTTCCGCAGGCGCAAGAATTGAGCATCCGCAAAGCCTGATAAACAAGAGCCAGTACGGTAAATTTGCAAATCACCCCAAACTCGGCGCGGCGGATTATAAACTTTCCTGCCACGGACTTCACGAAAGAGGCGCTTATACTTTCTGTATGTGCCCCGGCGGAACGGTTGTTGCCGCCGCAAGCGAGAAAGGCGGAGTTATCGTTAACGGAATGAGTTCTCTCGCGCGTGACGGAGAAAACGCAAACAGCGCTCTCCTCGTTGGTATTGAGCCAAAGGATTTTCCAAGCGAGCATCCGCTTGCGGGAATCTATTATCAGCGTGAAATCGAACAGAAGGCGTTTGAACTTGCAGGAGCAAATTATAAAGCGCCAGCCCAACTTGTCGGCGATTTTCTTAAAAACAAAAAAAGCACCGCCCTCGGCGATGTTAACCCAACCTATCCCATCGGCGTCACGCTGACAAATCTCAGCGAATGTCTGCCCGACAGAGTTACAAAAACAATGCAAAGCGCCATAGTCCAAATGGATAAGAAACTCAGCGGTTTTGCGCTTTATGACGCGGTTTTAACGGCGCCCGAAA
Source organism: Eubacterium sp. (assembly GCA_017543725.1). Taxonomy (GTDB): domain Bacteria; phylum Bacillota; class Clostridia; order Oscillospirales; family Acutalibacteraceae; genus Eubacterium_R. The sequence goes on along the minus strand of JAFYFO010000021.1, from coordinate 1,137 downwards.
CAAGGAGTTCAAGCGCTGTCCGAATTCTCAGGGATGAATTCCTTCAATGCAATATCAGGGGCGTTTACCCCTGCGGCGAAGGCGCAGGCTATGCAGGCGGAATAGTTTCCGCAGCAGTTGACGGCATCAAATGCGCAAACGCGGTTCTGGAAGACGAACATTAAAAATGCAGGTCACTTGACCTGCATTTTTCGTTTCGCGTTTCGCGTTTTGCATTTTTCGTTTCGCGTTTCGCGCCCGATGCTAAACTTTTGTTTCACAATAAAGGCAGCGATATGTTCCCTTATTATCCGTCAGTTTGAATATATGGTCGATTGCCTCGTTATTGCATATGCATCTCGGATTCGGGCATCGAACAACATTAACAATTCTCTCCGGCACGGAGAGTTTTTTCTTTTCGGTGCATTTGCCGTCTTTAATAATATTAACGGTTGCCATTGGAGCGATGAAAGCAATCATATCAAGGTCTAAATCAATGAGTTCATTGATTTTGATAATGTCCTTTGCCCGCTGCTTTTTTGATTTGGCGTTTGTTATAATCGCAACCTGGCATGAAAGTTTTGAAAGTCTGAGTATTTCATAAACGCTCATTGCCTTGCCTGCAGGGATATGGTCGATAACATATCCGTTTTCAATTGCGTCTATTTTCAAAGCAATTCACCCCATTTCAGCAATGTTATAATCAGCGCCATTCTGATATATTTTCCGTTGAGCGCCTGCTCAAAATACTTAGCGCGCGGGTCGTCGTCAACAGATGTTGCAATTTCATTAACTCGCGGAAGCGGATGCATAATCGTCAGCGACTGTTTTGCATTTTCAAGTTTATCCGTATCAAGAATAAAGGCGTCTTTATGCTTTAAATATTCCTCTTCCGAGAAAAAGCGCTCTCTTTGGATTCTTGTCATATAAAGTATATCAAGTTGCGGCATAACCGCCTCCATTTTCAGTGCCTCGGCATATTCGCAGCCGCTCGGCTCAAGAACATCGGTTTTGATATATTCGGGAACGGATAGTTCTTTCGGGGAAATCAGAATGAATTTAACATTCTTATATCTGCTCATTGCCTTAATAAGCGAATGAACGGTTCTTCCGAATTTCAAATCGCCGCAAAGTCCGACAGTCAGATTTTCAAATGTT
>JAFYFO010000197.1 GCA_017543725.1 Eubacterium sp. | reverse complement strand
TCTGCGTTGTCGGCGCAACCGCAAGCGGAAAAACTTCGCTTTCAATTGAACTTGCAAAAAGGCTCGGCGGCGAAATCATATCGGCTGATTCAATGCAGATTTATAAAGGAATGCCAATTGCAAGCGCCGCTGTAACAAAACAGGAAATGCAGGGGATTCCCCATCATCTTGTTCAGTGTTTTGAGGCGGATAAAACTTTTTCGGTTGCCGAGTTTGTTTGCCTTGCAAAAGAAATTGCCTTTGATATTTCCAAAAGGGGCAAAGTTCCGATAATCGCAGGCGGAACGGGGCTTTTTATTGACAGCCTTGTTAACAACATTTCTTTCAGCGAAGTCGGAGTTAACGAAGAACTCAGGAAGAGCCTTGAAGAAAAAAGCAGCGATGAACTTTATGAACTTCTTCTTGAAGCGGATAAGGAAGCAGCCGAAAAAATACATAAAAACAACAGAAAAAGAGTTATAAGAGCGCTTGAACTTTTCTACGGCGGAACTTCAAAAACAAAGCAGAACGAAGATTCCAAAAAAGAAGAAAGCCCGTTTAACGCTCTTTATATAGGAATTGAATATAAAAACAGGGAATTGCTTTATCAAAGGATTAATGAAAGAGTTAATCTTATGGTTGAAAACGGCTTGATTGAGGAGGCAAAAGAGGCGCTTGAAAAATGCGGCGCAACCTCCGCTCAGGCAATCGGGCATAAGGAACTCAAACCCTATTTTGAAGGAAAGATTTCTCTTGATGAAGCGATTGAAAAAATAAAACAGGAAACAAGGCATTATGCAAAAAGGCAGATAACCTGGTTTAAAAGAAACGAAAAAATCCATCGCCTTTATGCGGATGAAATGAGTGAAGAAGAACTTATATCCTTTGCCGTTTGCCTTGCGCAGGATTTTTTGAAAAACTGAGAGAGGGGGCTTTTATTTGAAACTGAAAAAAGACAGCATTGCAATAATAATTGTTGTTGTTCTTGTTTTTGCATATGTTTTTTATGAATGTTATTCGGTTATGCATATTTCATTTGAAACCGAAACCGCTCTTCTTTCAACAGTTTATGATAAAATAGACGCAACCGCTTTGGTTGTCAGGGATGAAAAAGTTATCAGCGCTCAGGGCTCAAAAGTCACCGTTCCCTGTTTGTCGGACGGCGATAAAATCAATGTCGGCGGAAATATCGCAATGACTTTTTCATCAAAAGAAGCCGCCGAAAACTATTCAAAATTTCTTGATTTGCAAAAAGAACTTGCATATTATGAAAATCTTGAATCCCAGACAGTCGGTCAGGCGGCGAATGTTCAGTCGATAAACAGCGAGATTGATGAAGATGTTAACTCCGTTGTCAGAGCCGTTTCCTCAAATAATACAGAAGAAATTGAAAACGCCTCCTCAAATCTGAACGACGGCATACTCCGCCGCCAGATGATAGTCGGCGAAAACATTGATTTATTCTCAATAATCCAGAATTTAAGGAAAGAATCGGTTAAATATGCCAAAGTTAAACCCGATGGCTATATAACAACGAAGGAATCGGGAGTTTTTTCGGGATACACCGATTCGCTTGAAAACATTGTTGACTATGGCAGTGTTGAAAACATAAGCGCCGCGGATGCCGAAAAGGCGATAAAAAAAGCCGAAAAGGCAAAGAATTCCGCTTCAAATGAATTCGGAAAACTGATAAAGAGTTATGCGTGGTATTTCGTTTGCGTTGTTGACAGCGATAAGGTTTTAGGGCTTGAAAACGGGCAGAGAGTTGAAGTTGCCGTTAAGAACAACGATTCAAGAGTTTTAAATGTTCAGATAGTCAGCGGCGCACAGCCTCAGACAGGGCAGAAAAAAACTGCACTCGTTCTTAAATCAAGCAATATGGATTCGTTTATCGCTTCTCTAAGAAAAGAGGAGATTGAAATAAGAATAGGCTCGCGCGAGGGCATTAAGGCTCCCGCATCGGCGCTTCATATGAACGAAAAGGGCAAAAAGGGCGTTTATGTTCTTATTTCAAGCCAGGTCAAATTCCGCGAAGCAGAGGTTATTTATTCAGACGATGAAAGCGTTCTTCTTTCATACGACCCCGATTCAAGCAACGGAATAAGGCTTTATGACCAGATAATAACTCAGGGAAAGGAACTTGAAGATGGAAAAGTATACACCTGATGAAAACCGGATTCTTCAAACGCTTGATAACTATAAAAGAGTTAAAGCGCAGGTTGAAGAAGCGGCAATAAAGGCAAACAGAAATCCGAAGGATGTTCGCCTGATGTGCGTTACCAAAACAGTTGAGGCGCAGTATATTAATCCCGTTCTTGATTCGGGAGCGGATTTAATCGGAGAAAACCGCGTTCAGGAATTTCTCGGGAAAAAAGACCAACTTCATCTGAACTCGGTTGAAAAGCATCTGATAGGTCACCTTCAGAGCAACAAGGCAAAGCAGATTGTCGGCGAGGTTGATATGATTGAATCGGTTGATTCAATCAAACTTGCAAAGGAAATCAGCAGGCAATCTCAGATGAAAGAACTTGAAAGCAAAGTTCTTGTTGAAGTTAATGTTGGAAAAGAGGATTCAAAAAGCGGAATATTTGCCGAAGAACTTGAAGAACTTCTTTTTCAGATTGCCGAACTTCCGAACATAAAGGTTGAAGGACTTATGACAATTCCGCCGATTTGCGAACAGGATGAGGCGAGAAAGTATTTCTCATCAATGTTTCGCATTTTCAGCGATTTGAAAGGCAAAATCGAAAGTGTTGATATGAATATTCTATCTATGGGAATGAGCGGCGATTATGAAGCCGCAGTTCTTGAGGGTTCAAATATAGTCAGAGTTGGCTCCGCGATATTCGGGGCAAGAAAATATTTTTAAAGTGAGGTTTAAAAGATGGGATTTTTTGACAAGGTGAAAGACATTTTAAATGAAGAAGACGATAACGAATTTGATGATTTCTATGATGACGGCGAAACTTCTTTTGGCAAACATAGAAGCGGCAGAACTCTTGAACCGCCGGCTTCTTATTCAAAAGACGAAATAAAAGCGGAGCGTTCGCAGAGAAGGGCGAAAAGCGATAAGGTTGTCAGCATAAACACAACTGCTCAGTTTCAGGTCGTTCTTGTAAAACCCGAAAGTTATGAAGAGGCTGCTCAGATTGCAGACCATCTTTGCGCAAAAAGGTCGGTTGTTCTCAACCTTGAAAGCACAAACCGCGATATCGCAAGAAGACTTCTTGACTTCCTTTCGGGAGTTGCTTATGCAAACAAGGGTCAGATTCAGCGAGTTGCAAATTCAACATATATAATCACTCCCTACAATGTTGATGTTATGGGTGATTTCATAGATGAACTTTCAAACAACGGAATGTTTATGTAAAATGAATGTTTATGTTTAAGAGGAGAATAAATATGATTAGTGCAAATGAATTAAGAAACAGAAAATTTTCACCCGAGCAAAACGGCTACAATGTTGACGAGGTCAGCACAGCACTCAACGAGGCTGCCGACACCATTGAAGGCTATGTTAACGAAAGCAAGGAACTCTATAGAAAGATGGGAGTTCTCGCAAAAAAGATTGAGGAATACAGGGAAGAGGAAGACTCAATCAAATCAGCGCTAATAACCGCTCAGAAAATGGCTGATAAACTTGAAAAAGAGAGCAAGGAAACAGCGGAAACTCTTATTAACGAGAGCAAAGAAACCGCTCAGTCAAGAATAGACGCGGCAAATTCTCAAGCCGAAAAAACTGTTAATGAAGCAAATGAAAACGCTCAGAACACGATTAATCAGGCAAATGAAGAGGCTGAAAAAACAATCAGAGAAGCAAATGAAAAAGCCGAGCAAACAATAAGCGAAGCAAGGGAGTTTTCGGCAAATCTCATTCAGGAAAAAACCGATGAGGCTGAAAGCATTATTGCAGACGCGCGCAAAAAAGCAAACGACGCTATCAATTCTTCAAAAATTGTTGCGGAAGATATTCTCAGCCAGTCAAAGCAGATTTCCGAGGACTTAATCGGAAAATCAAAGCAGGAGGCTGAAGCGTATAAAATTCTTGCAAAAACCGTTAAGGGCGACGCAAAGGGTTTAATTGCAAAACTCATTTCGCTTTATTCCGAACAACTTGAAGTTCTCAAAAACGCAAACCTTGAAACCTCGCAGGAGGAAGAAGAGGAAGAAGTTGAGAATATCCACAGTGAGGTTGATTCCTTAGTCAACGAAATCAAGGAAGTTCAAAGTTCAATTCCCGATGAACTCGTTATTGAAGACGAAGAAGAAAAAGACGAAGCGGATTTTCAGGAAATTGAAGAAATCGAAGAAGTTGAGGAAATTGAAGAAGAGGATGAAGAACCCCAGGACCCTATGAAAGCCGTTGAGGCGTTTTCAGCGGATGAATTAACCCCGATTGAGGGCGCTTCCCCGATTCCCGAAATCGAGGAAGACGCAGAGATGGAGGGCGAAGAAGACGAGCGCTCGCTCTTTGATGAAGAAGATTCTCCCCAGCCTTTTGAATCCTTTTTCAATGTAAATAACGAAGACCCTCATCTCGACAGAACCAAAACAATTTCCCTTGTTCCTCCCGAAGATGAGGAAAACAGCGATAGCGGCTCAGAGCCGAAATTCAAGGGATTTTTCAAAAAGAAAAAATAAATAACGAAATATGAATTATGTTTTTTGGGAGATGCTCTCAGCGAAAGTATAATCGGGCGAGGGCAGAGCCCTCCTGCAATTCGTAATTCGTTATTCGTAATTAAACTAAGGAGCACAGATTAATGGATTATAATCAAACACTTAATTTACCCAAAACCGATTTCCCGATGAGAGCCTCGCTCCCTCAGAGAGAGCCTGAATTTTTAAAGGCGTGGGAGGAAAACAAGCAGTATGAAGAACTTATGAAGCACGGTGCCGATAAGCCGATGTTTCTTCTTCACGACGGCCCTCCGTATGCAAACGGCGATATTCATATCGGCCACGCGCTTAATAAAACTCTCAAGGATTTCATAGTTCGCTATAAGAATATGACGGGCTTTCAGTCGCCCTATGTTCCAGGATGGGATACCCACGGTCTGCCGACTGAACTTGCCGCAAGAAAGAAAGCGGGAATCAGCGCAACTTCCGATATAAGCGACCTTGAACTTCGCAAGATTTGCCGCGATACAGCGCTCGGATATGTTGATATTCAGCGCGAGAGTTTCAAAAGGCTCGGTGTTATCGGCGAATGGGATAATCCGTATATAACCCTTCAGAAAGAATTTGAGCAGGAGCAGATTAAAGTTTTTGCTTCAATGGCAAACAAGGGATATATCTATAAGGGCTTAAAGCCTGTTTATTGGTGTCCTGATTGTAATACCGCTCTTGCAGAAGCAGAAATTGAATATGGCGATGATCCCTGCCACTCAATTTATGTTAAATTCAAGGTAACCGATGATATGGGCAAGCTTGAAGCTCTCGGCGCAGACCTTGATAAAACCTATTTTGTAATCTGGACAACAACAACCTGGACTCTTCCTGCAAACCTTGCAATCTGCGTTGGTCCTAACTATGAGTATTCCCTTCTTAAAGCAAACGGCGAATACTATGTTATGGCAACGGACCTTGCAGGCGTTGCAATGGAGGATGCAGGCATAAGCGATTATGAAACTGTTGGTATCATCAGAGGTAACGAGCTTGAATATATGAAAACAGCTCATCCCTTTATCGACAGAACCTCGCTTGTTATCGTTGGCGACCACGTAACTCTTGAAAGCGGAACTGGCTGCGTTCACACAGCTCCCGGCC
>JAFYFO010000196.1 GCA_017543725.1 Eubacterium sp. | reverse complement strand
GCGACAGCGCTTTATTCCCCAATAAGATATTGACAAAAGCCGAGTAATTATTTATAATACAAAAGAAATAAATAAAGGGAGTGATTCCAATGAAAAGAATTAAAACATTAAGTTCAAAGAATCTTTGCGAGTCTGCTAAAAAGGGCGGTTGCGGCGAATGCCAGACCTCCTGCCAGTCAGCAAGCAAAACTTCTTGCTCGGTTGCAAATCAGAAATGTGAGCACGAAAGCAAATAATCAAAGCGGATTTACGGCGGCTTGACCGCCGTTTTTCTATATGAATTATTTGAGCAAAGCGAGAATAGGATTGGAGATTTATATATGATACACGCATATAAAATGAACTCATATAATATCATAATCGACCAGAACAGCGGATGCGTTCACTCCGTTGACGAGGTTGCTTTTGATATTATCAATATGTTTGAAGATAAAAGCAAAGACGAAATAACAAAAATCATTCTTGAAAAATATGCAGACAGAGCGGATGTTACCGCTGAGGATATAAATGACTGCTTTGAGGATATTGAAGAACTGAAAAAAGAAGGAAGGCTTTTTTCCGAGGACGCCTTTGAAGAACTTGCAGGAGAATTCAAACAGCGCCAGAGCGTTATCAAGGCAATCTGCCTTCATGTTGCCCACGGCTGCAATCTCAACTGCGAATACTGCTTTGCAGGCAAGGGCGAATACGGCGGAAGCGATAAGGGGCTTATGAGCCTTGAAGTCGGCAAAAGGGCGCTTGATTTTCTTGTTGAAAACAGCGGCACACGAAAAAATCTTGAGGTTGATTTTTTCGGCGGCGAGCCTCTTTTAAACTGGGAAGTCTGCAAAGAACTTGTTAAGTACGGCAGAGAACTTGAAAAGAAATACAACAAAAACTTCCGTTTCACTCTGACAACAAACGGAGTTCTTGTTGATGATGAGGTTATTGATTTCTGCAACAAAGAGATGGGAAATGTTGTTTTATCCCTCGACGGCAGACCCGAAATCCACGATAATCTCAGAAAAACTCCAAACGGAAAAGGCTCATATGATTTAATCATTGATAAATTCAAAAAGTTTGCCGAAGCAAGAAATCAAAAGAATTATTATATGCGAGGGACATACACCCATTTCAACACCGATTTTTCAAAGGATTTAATCCATATGGCGGACCTCGGTTTCAGGGAACTTTCAGTTGAGCCCGTTGTTTGCTCACCCGATGAGCCGTACGCTCTTAAAAAAGAGGATTTGCCGATTCTCAAAGAGCAGTATGAAATCCTTGCAAACGAGATGCTTAAAAGATACAGAAAAGGCAACGGCTTCACTTTCTATCACTATATGATAGACCTTGACGGCGGACCCTGCATAGTTAAAAGAGTCAGCGGCTGCGGAGTCGGCACGGAATATATGGCTGTAACTCCGAGCGGCGAACTCTATCCCTGCCATCAATTCGTCGGCGATGAAAAATTCAGACTCGGAACAATCTTTGAGGGCGTAACAAATCCTGATGTTTTGGAGCAGTTTAAACAGTGCAATGTTTATTCGCATAAAGTGTGCAAGGATTGCTTTGCAAAACTCTATTGCTCGGGAGGCTGCGCCGCAAACGCCTACCACACAACGGGAAGCGTTAACGGCGTTTACGATTTCGGCTGCGAACTGCACAGAAAGCGCATAGAGTGTGCCATTATGCTGAAAGTTGCCGAGGCAGAAGAGAATCTGAAGGTTGAATATTGATAATAATTACGAGTGACGAATTACAAATTACGAATTTCGGTTACTCGCTGCGCTCGGACAATAATAGCGGTTGACATTTTGCATTTATTATGATATTAGTCATTGTATGAACGATTTACCGAAAAGAAAAGATATCAGACTAAAGGATTATGATTATTCAAGCAACGGCGCATATTTCATAACAATTTGTACCAAGGATATGAAACGCATACTTTCTCGGATTTCCGTAGGGCACGATGCCCACATCGTGCCGAAAATTGAGTTAACGAATTATGGGAGAATTGTTGAAAAACATTTGTTGTTAATCCCGGGAATTAATCGCTATGTTATTATGCCCAATCATATACATTTGATAATCGTTAAAGATAATGACGGCACGATGAGGGCATCGTGCCCTACAACAGTTTCAAGTGATATAAGGAGTTTTAAAATCGTTGTTACAAAGGAAATAGGAAAATCAATATGGCAGTCAAGATTTCACGACCATATCATCCGTGATGATTATGATTATATGCAGCGCATTCAGTATATTGATGAAAACCCGAAAAAGTGGCTTCTCGGAAAGGATGAATACTACATTTAAAAACCCAAATGAGTTTTTCGCTCATTTGGGTTATTTTTAATGATATTCACAATAATACCAATTGTTTTCAAGCGGCATAGCAAGGAACCAATCGTTTTTTGTTAAAGTGCCGTTTTTATCTTTTCCGATAAGATAGATATTCTCATCTTTTATATAATTTGGCGTTTCCTTGTCTATTTCATCTTCTGAAAAATTCATATCCTTTGGAGTTGGTATTCCCTCTCCCTCATAATATACATAACCGCTGTAATACTTTGTTGCTCCGTCATATGAATCAAAGCAAACAGATTCAGTAGTTATGTCAACGTCACCTATATTATCAAGAGTTATATATTTATCAGAATAGTAAGCAGCGCTTCCTTCAGCTTTTAGTTCTGTCTGAATATCTTCATCATTTTTAACGTTTTTCAGTCCCCTGCTGAATTCAGCTTTGTTATCGAAATAATACTGCCTTTTATCATAAAGATCGGTGTAAAAGAATTTTGGGTTTGTTGCATAATAATTAAAGACTAAAAGTACAATTAAAACAGCCGACAGAACTATATAAAGCACTTTAACAAGTTTTTTCTGTTTCTTTCTCGTTGCTTCGTTATATATATCTTTTGCATATGATGAGATAAAACTTTCAAAATCATTTTTCTCTTCTGCCTTAATACTGTTTTTAGGGAAATACAGACATACCTTTTTATTGAATACAATGGCATACATATCCTCGCCTATGATAAATCTTGTTATATCTTCATAGAGGTAATACATTCTGCCCCTTGCGTCCTCACCGTCTTCAAGATATATTTTATCTGAAAAAATACATCTTGACTGAGGTATGCCACCGAATTTCATCTTAACTCTTCTTAAATGTGAGGAAGCAGTATACGCAGGCAGAAGCATTGTTATTACAGCAAGCACCATAAAAGCAATTCCTATATAACCGTAAATCTTATTTATTATTTCAAAATCAATTCTGAAGGCATTTGTTTTTGCTATTACAAACAGCAACAAGCCCATAGTAAAAATCACAAGATGAGGGTTTCCCTGTTTGGTAATGCTTTCATAATACAGCTTCAACGCTTTTCTTCCGTATGTTTTTTGTTCTGTATAAACCGCTTCAAATTTAACAGGTTCTTCTTCAATGTCTGTTTTTTCACCGCTCAGAAGCTCGTCAACCGATACACCAAGTATTTCTGCAAGCACGGGAAGAATTGTTATATCGGGAAAACCGTCGCCGTTTTCCCATTTGGAAACAGTTCGGTTACTGATATTTAGTTTTTCGGCAAGTTCAGTCTGAGTCAAGCCTTTTTCTTTTCTTAAAGAGGATATAAAAACTCCGATTTTTTCTGCGTTCATAATTTCACCTCGCAATCAGTATAACACAGAGAGTAACATCCTGCAAGGAACGGAAAAAAGAACCCTTCCACGGATAGTGGAACATAGCAGGTTTGTGTTTTAATTTATATGTATATTATTGTTAATGCCTAAACTATTCTGCCGTTTGGCGGAATAGTTTTCTTTATTATATAAATAAATTATTATTTTTATTGACACAAAGTTTTAATTAATATATAATAACTTCGTTAAAAAATTGCATAAGTCAGGAGGAAAACAATGGGACTTACAATTGCTCAGAAAATAATTAAAGCGCATCTTGTTGAGGGCGAAATGAAGGTTGGAAGCGAAATCGGACTTCGCATAGACCAGACTTTAACCCAGGATGCAACAGGCACTATGGCTTATCTTGAATTTGAGGCTATGGGCGTTGACAGAGTTAAAACCGAGCGTTCGGTTGCTTATATCGACCACAACACTTTGCAGACAGGCTTTGAAAACGCTGATGACCACAGATTTATTCAGACTGTAACTAAAAAACACGGAATTTATTTTTCACGCCCGGGTAACGGAATCTGCCACCAGGTTCATCTTGAAAGATTCGGTATCCCCGGCAAAACCTT
>JAFYFO010000195.1 GCA_017543725.1 Eubacterium sp. | reverse complement strand
TGTTTTGGGATTCTGACTTTCATATTAATTATTTCCTTTCAATATATTCGCATATATTATATATTTATATAACATTTAATTCAAGATTAAAATGATTTTTTATCCAAATCGTTTCCGAAAACTCTTGACAAAACCGAAAACATATTGTATTATGAAGTTGTTATTAAATGTCTTCATTCGTTTAATAACCTGAAGGGTTGGCAGTTTAGGGGTAGACTGTCAAGGAAATATTTTATAAAAGGATAGGGCAGTATTTGCAAATTTGCAGTGCTGCTCTTTCCTTTATAAAAACTAAGAAAAAATGCTTGACAAATAATATTTTTCTGCTATAATGATATAGCACTTAAGAAGTGCATAAAATTCAATATATCGCGGGGTAGAGCAGTTGGTAGCTCGTCGGGCTCATAACCCGGAGGTCGCTGGTTCGAGTCCAGTCCCCGCAACCAAATGAAGAAAAGCATCAACCGATGCTTTTTTTCATTTTATTTTTGGTTGATGTCAAAAATAATTCCTCGGTTTTTCAACCAAGGAATTAAATAAACTAATTTATTGCGAAATATGAAGTGCGTTTTTTAATGCATCCTGTAACACCTGAGAAAAGTTGATATTATGTTCGATTGCCGTCGAGTTAAGCCATGCAGGAAGCGTTACCGTGCGATTAATGGATTTATTAACATTAGCGTTTCTGATTGAGGGCATATAAACATCAACCAATACGACTCTTTCATTATTATCAAGTTCAATATTAGTTAATTTTGATGGAGCGGGAATTGCCTCACCGTCCTCCTCTAAACCATAAAGAACTATGCCAAGAAGTTCTCTTGCAGAGTTTAAGGCATCTGCTTCATCCACTCCGCTTGTTGCAACATCTAAATCGGGAAATGTTACCGCAATTTCTTGATTGTCTTCATAGGTAAATACAGCCGGATAATAATATCTCTCATTCTTATTCATAATAATTTTCCTTTCGTTTTCAATTATATTATATGTTTGACTTACGGGGTTAATCAAACTTTAACCCCGATTGCCTTTCAATACTTTTTAGTGTTTTTATTGGTATGTCTTTGTCTGGGTGTTTTACTGTTACCCTTCCTTTTTTTGTTGGATGTTTGAATTGATGATGGCTTCCGACAACATTTACTTCATACCAACCATCTTCTTTAAGAAGTCTGATTATTTCTTTTGATGAATAACTTTTCAATTCGCATCCCTCCTGATAGTTATTATAACAAATATAATTGTATTTGTCAACGAATACAAACAAACACTTTTATGTATGTCGATATTTTAGAAATATGTGGCTTGAATAATTGCAGTTATTTCCAATGTTATATAAAGGCAGAGATAAGAATTAAACCAAAGAGAAAGCCATCCGTTAGGATGGTTTTTATTTTTTTATCTTATTTGCAAGACTGAATTATTTATGATAGAATAATAAAGCAAATCTGATTTTTCAGATTTATATTCGGGCGTTTTTGCTGAAAAGAAAGGGGGAGGGGCAATGAATGAACTGAAACAAACATTCAGGCGTATGGCGGTTTACTATCTTTTGCTTGCGATAAACATTATTCCGTGCGCAAGCATTATTCCCGATGTTTTTCCCTTCCGTAATCTTTCCGCAATATATCTCATCGTTTTGTGCGTTTGCCTTGTTTTATATTATGCTCACCGCGTTTCTTCCGCAGGAAGGCTTTCGCTTTCGGTTAAACTTCTTTCCTGGTTTTCGCTTCTTCTGATTCTTCTTCGCGCAATAAAATACAGCGTTTTCAACGAAGTCGGAATAATCGACCGCCATATCTGGTATCTGTATTATGTTCCGATGCTGATGCTTCCCTTGCTGCTGTTTTACACGGCGCTCTTTGTTGCGCCTAAAAACGGCTTTAAGTTTAAAAAATGGTATTGGACGGCGGCGCTGACAGCGCTTTTGATTATCCTTGTTTTAACAAATGATTTGCATCAGTTTGTTTTTAAATTCAATAATAATTTTGAAAACTGGGACAATGATTATTCCTATGGCTTCCTGTTTTATCTTATAACTCTCTGGCGCTACGCTTTGTATATTGCCTCGATAGTTATTCTGACGGCTAAATGTTCGGTTTCTTCGGCAAAAAGAAACTCCCTTATTATTTTGATTCCCTTTGCAATCGGATTATTCCTCAACACGCTTCTCGTTACAGGGAAAATGCCCTCAATCAACGGTTCGCATATAATTGAATTTCCCGAAACGATGATTTCAACCGCCGCAGTTGTTATTGAATGTTGTATGCAACTCGGGCTTATTCCGACAAACAGGGACTACGGAAAACTCTTTCAGAAATTTTCTATTTCAGCGCAGATAACCGACAAAAAAGGGCGCGTTGTTTATTCGTCAAACTCCGCCGCCGCGCTGAGTGAGGAGCAGTTTTCAATTGAAGAGTCTGCAAGAATCGGCGAACACACTGTTTTGCATAAAATGGTTATTCCCGGCGGCTACGGATTCTGGCAGGACGATTTAACCGAACTTGACCGCCTCAACGAAGAACTTGCCGAGGCTAAGGAAAAACTTGCCGAGGAATCTGAACTTATCAGACTTAAAAGCGAACTAAAGAATAATCAGGTTAAAATTGAACAGCGAACCTTTGTTTACGATAATATTGCAAAACAAACTCACCGCCAGTCGCAGTTGATTTCGAGGCTTGCAAAAACGGCTCGGAATACCGATGATTTAAGCGTTAAAGAAGAATGCCGCGGAAAAATAACCCTTCTCGGCGCATACATAAAGCGCTATGCAAATCTGATGATTCTTTCAAATGAAAGCAATGCCATTGAAACGGGCGAACTTGCGCTTTCCGTTTCGGAGGTTTTAAGATATCTCAATTATTGCAAAGTTCCCGGTGAAGTTTTCAGCAATGTTGAAGGCTATGTTTCATCAGGCGACGCGCTTTGCGCTTTTGAAGCATTTGAATATCTGATTGAAACAAATCTATCCTGCCTCAAAGGAACTTTTGTTAACATTTCGGTTGGGGAAAAAGTTGTTTTCAAAATGACTATGGAAAGCCTGAAAACTCCGCTGTCTGAGGAATTAATCAAAAAACTCGGCGAAAACGGTGTTTTGTATGAATACAGCAGTGAAGACGATGTTGCCTATATTTGTTTCACGCTTCCGAAAGGAGGAGAAACACTTTGATGACTTTTGCTC
>JAFYFO010000194.1 GCA_017543725.1 Eubacterium sp. | reverse complement strand
GCGTTAATAAACCAAACAGCGCAAAACACCGCAGCAGCAAATCACACAGCCACAGCAAGATGAAGAAGGAAAGGGGAGTTATTCCCTATATAACCAATTCGCTCATCTATGTTTTGATTTCGCTTGTTATAATTCTGCCGTTGTTTATCGGATTCGTTAATAAATCGGTTGACGCGGTTCATAATGTTCAAAACAGTCTTACCGCTGATTTTTATGATTATGAAGTGTACAGCGAGAGATTTGATAACAAAACTCTTTCATACAGCGAAGGAAAAATCGGAATTTGCGAGAAAGTCGGAGTTCTGAAATGCGAAAGCGTTGGAATAAATCAGAATGTTTATTTCGGAATAAACCGCGTTTCTCTCAGAAACGGAGTCGGACTTTCAACTGAAAGCGAATTCGGTGAAAGCGATTCAAAACTCATCCTTGCAGGATATTCAATCGGCGCGCTCAAAGGGCTTTCCAACATTCAGGAGGGCGATACCGTTTCTTTTGAAACAACCGATAAGATTTATGAATACACTGTTTTATCAAATGTTTTGGGCGAGTATTCCGAAGATGATAATGCAAATCTTGTTGTTTCGTGCGACGATAAAAACTATGCGTTTTCAGCAATGGGAAAAGATAACAGATATGTTTCCTGCGCGCTGAGCGCCGTTAAAAACAAGAAGGGGGCGTAAGTTTTGGCAGAAGAAAGAAATGAAGTTGTTTCAAACCATCAAACCCCCTCATCAACGCAGCGCTCAACGGCTCATCATCATTCCTCGTCGAGCCACAGTTCGCACCGTTCATCCTCCCATTCTTCGCATAAGCATAAAAAGCACAAAAAGAGCAGCAGCACCAAAAGGAAATCTGCATGGAGAAGCGTTTTCTCGTTTCTTTTGTTTCTTTGCATTTCGGCGGCGGTTGTTTTGTTCGGAATGAGAATGTCTGTTTTAAATGTTAACACTGCGGCGCGGATTTTCACAAATAATGAATATCTTTCAGGGCTTCATTCGGATGTTTATCAGTATTCAAAGGATTTATGCCTTAAATACGGAATTCCAGAAGAAAGCGTTAAGGATTCTGTTTCCTTTTCAAATATCAGGGATATTCAGATTGCCTATATTTCGGGTCAGTTTGATATGGATGAGATGTACACCTCGTCAACATATCTTGATAATATTAAAGAAATGAAGAGCCAGATAGTCAAAACAACGGGCGAGGCAATTAAAGAAAATAAACTATCCGTTGATGAAAAGGTTAAGAAAACCGCATTAAACGATTTTGCAAACGAAATAACGGACTACGCAAAAGCAAAAGTTGAATTTTCATATATAGAAGATTTGAAAAGCATTTTAAATGTCAGCAATCCTGTTTTAAATGTTTTGATAATTCTTTTCACAGTTCTTGCAATTGCATTTTTGCTTTTAACAATATCTTTTTCGGATAAGAAATACCGTTCTTTCAGAGCGGTTTGCTATTCGATTTTCGGCTCGGCAGGAATTAATTTTGTTTTGGTTTTGCTGGTTGGAATTGTTTCGATATTCAAAGATTTTCTTATCTATCCCTCATATTTATGCCAATCTGTTATGACTTATATAAAAACCTGCGTTTTAACCTTCACAGCACAGGGAATAGTTTTATTCCTTGCCGCAACAATGGTTTCGGCACTTGTCTGGAGATTAAAGCGCGAAAACAACTGATTATTCGGCTGTATTATAATAAAGGAATAAAAATATGGAAGAATTAAAGCAGGAAAAAACAATTGATGAAAGAGAAACCGTTATAAAGGTTGAACATCTTTCAATGAAATTCAATCTTAATAAAGAAAAGGTTGATAATCTTAAAGAATATATGATAAGGCTTGTTAAGGGCAAGATTGAATAT
>JAFYFO010000193.1 GCA_017543725.1 Eubacterium sp. | reverse complement strand
ATTGTAGGTGAAGGCTTAACAGCAGAGTGGATTAAAACCGAAAACGGAAACTGCGTTCGTGTAACAGGACTTAAATCAAGCGATTTTGCAAAAACATTCACTTTGAAAATCGGAACAGCCGAGTTAACCTATAACGGCTATGCTTATGTTTACACTGCTTTAACACGCTCAAACGATGATAAACTTGTTAACCTCGCAAAAGGCATATACAGATATGCGGCTGCTTGCGAAGCAAAATTTGCAGAGTAATGGAGGGCTCAGGAATGAACAAAAACTATAACAAACCCGAATTCAAAGTTGTTAAAATGAAAAATGAGGATATCTTAACTGATTCTCATCTTGATGATTTAACAAACGGCTGGGAAACAAAAACCGAACAACCGGGCGGCGGAACAGTTCCGCTTGTCGAATTATAAAAAACAAAAGCGCAATCCCTTTTGATTCGGGATTGCGCTTTTCTATAAGGATAAGATAAATAATTGTTGCGATTTATTTCATATTCATTATTTTTTGCCGATATATTGCCCGAATTATGAGGAAAACAAACAGTTCAACAAATAACATTTCGTTAACAGATTAACTCAAAGGCTTGACAAACGGCGTAAATTCCATATATATTCATTATATTAAACCAAGTTGGTTTAAAATGGCTGATTGGAGAGAATATGAAAAACTATCAAACCTATGCAGTTTTGATTTGCGTAACCGAAACAGAAGAGCAAGCCGTTGAAAGAATGTTTGATTGGAAGTCCTTCTATATTTCGGGCGACGAACAGGAATATAAGGAAGCCTTCATAAAAAGAGGCGATAGAAAACTGCGCGTTATCTGCGCGCGCCAGGATGAAATGGGTATGACAGCAAGCGCAACCCTGACTATGAAAATGATTCATCATTTTGTTCCCGAATATGTTATAATGCCCGGAATCGCCGCGGGAACGGGTAAAATTAAGGACTCTGATAAACAGGAATACGGCGATGTTGTTCTTGCAAGTTCGGTCTGGAATTTTTCAAACGGAAAATTTGTTTCTCCCAATGAAGCGGAAATAACTTTCGGTGAAATAGGTTTCAATCCAAGACCAACCTCGGTTGAAATTATGGGCGATTATTTCAATCGTATAAATGAGTTTATTGAAAGCGATAAAAACGAGTTTTTTGTTCACTCAGGTCCTCTGGCAAGCGGAACCGCGGTTGTAGCAAATAAATCAGTATTAAAAAAGCAGGTTATAACAAGTTTTGAGGATACCGAAGGCGTTGAAATGGAGGGCTACGGAGTTGCCTACGCTGCAACCCACGCAACAGAGCCGAAGCCCCATATTATAATAGCGAAAAGCGTTTGCGATTTTGCCGATGAAAGAAAGGACGACAGGTATCAGAGATTTGCCGCGTACACAAGTTGCGGTTTTGTTAAAGAACTTCTTGAAAAAGTTCTTGAATACAGCGGCGAATAAAATCTTTTTAAAAAAATATCCCCCCGAAAACATCCGTTTTCGGGGGGATTTGTTATTAATTAT
>JAFYFO010000192.1 GCA_017543725.1 Eubacterium sp. | reverse complement strand
CCTCCCGCCGATTAAAGTTCAACAGTATATTTTATATTGTTTTTTTCGCACCAATCTTTTAAGTTGCCGAGTATGTATTCGTGCTGAAATTCTTCAATGCGCTGAAAGTATTCAGGATATGCATGGCAGTACTTCCAGAAGTATTCAACAACTTCGCTGTCGTCAAGTGAAGCAAATTTCGTTTTGAGTTTATCGCTGTTTGTTGATTGAACATACGCACGCGCAAGTTCAACCCTTTTGATATTATAATATGGAATTATTCCTTCATAATTTAAGATATCATCTTTATCAAAATTATCGGGAACAACAAGATTAAGAGCATTATAATCTTCAAATATTGAATAATCAGAGAGGTCAAACCAATATTGATTATCAGCCCCCCAAGCCTTTTTAAGCGCCTCATTATCAATAACAAAAGTTTTCATCACAATCATCTATGAACTCATTATTTAATGGAATTCATTAAACCTCCGTTTTTAATAATATTCTGAATAAACTCGGGAAACGGCTGAGCCTGATAAGTTTTTGAAGTCGTTTTATCGGTTAT
Source organism: Eubacterium sp. (assembly GCA_017543725.1). Lineage (GTDB taxonomy): Bacteria > Bacillota > Clostridia > Oscillospirales > Acutalibacteraceae > Eubacterium_R. Next base: position 3,702 of record JAFYFO010000192.1, on the reverse strand, counting down.
AACGCCGCTGTCAAAATCTATTTCAACCTCATCACCGTCGTTAATCTCATTCGCCGCTTCTTCACATTCAAGAATCGGAAGTCCGATATTAATCGCATTTCTGAAGAAAATTCTTGCAAAAGTTGAAGCGATAACGCAACTGACTCCCGACGCTTTTATTGCAATCGGAGCATGCTCTCTTGAAGAGCCGCAGCCAAAGTTTGCTTTAGCAACCATTATATCGCCTTTTTTAACATTAGAAGCAAAAGAAGCGTCTATATCTTCCATACAGTGGGAAGCAAGCCATGTTTCATCACTTCTGTTCAAATATCTTGCGGGAATTATAACATCGGTATCAATATTATCCCCGAACTTATGAACCTTTCCGCTTGCAATCATCGCTTACACCTCCCTTGGGTCTGCAATATATCCCTTTATTGCCGAAGCAGCGGCAACAGCGGGCGAAGCAAGATAAATCTCGCTTTCGGTGTGACCCATTCTTCCTACAAAGTTTCTGTTTGATGTTGAAACCGCTTTTTCGCCTGCGGCAAGAATTCCCATATGACCTCCGAGGCAGGGACCGCAGGTCGGAGTTGAAACAACAGCGCCTGCTTTAACAAATATCTCTGCCAAACCTTCTTTGATGCACTGAAGATAAATGCTCTGAGTTGCGGGAATAACGATAACCCTTACTCCGTCTGCAACCTTTTTATCTTTGAGAATTTCGGCAGCGCATCTCATATCTTCAATTCTGCCGTTTGTGCAGGAGCCGATAACAACCTGGTCAATTTTTATTGACTGAGGAGCAATTTCATCAATTGTTTTAGTGTTTTCGGGAAGATGAGGAAATGCAACGGTTGGCTTGAGTTCATCAAGATTTATTGAAACAACGCTTTCGTAAACAGCGTCTTCATCCGCTTCATAAACCTTATATTCTCTCTCCGAGCGGTTTTTAACATATTCAAGAGTAACATCATCAACGGGGAAAATTCCGTTTTTAGCGCCGCATTCAATAGCCATATTGGAGATGCAAAGTCTGTCATCCATTGAAAGTTCTTTGATTCCGTCGCCTGTGAATTCAAGCGATTTATAAAGCGCTCCGTCAACGCCGATTTCACCGATAAGATGAAGAACAACATCCTTACCCGAAACGAATTTTGATTTCTTTCCTGTTATAACAACTTTTATTGCCGAAGGAACTTTAAACCACGCTTTTCCGGTTACCATACCCGCAGCCATATCAGTTGAGCCGACGCCTGTTGAAAACGCTCCGAGAGCGCCGTATGTGCAGGTGTGGGAATCTGCGCCGATAATACAATCGCCGCAGGTTACTATTCCCTGCTCGGGAAGAAGCGCATGCTCAATTCCCATATTTCCGACATCGAAATAATGAGTTATTCCGTTTTCTTTTGCGAATTCGCGAACCTGCTTACAGTTTTCAGCCGAAAGAATATCTTTATTTGGCGTGAAATGGTCCATAACAAGCGCGATTCTTGTTTTATCAAAAACGGTTTTCTTATCAAATTTATTCATCTCATTGATTGCAACGGGAGAAGTTACATCGTTTCCGAGAACCATATCAAGTTTTGCTTCAATGAGTTGACCTGCCGTAACGCTTTCAAGTCCTGCGTGAGCGGCGAGGATTTTTTGTGTCATAGTCATTCCCATGGTTTTTTCCTCTTTTAATCGTCGTTATCTGTTCTATCGCCTCTCATAAGAGAAGTGATACCTGTTCTTGCGAGTTCGCAAATTCCGAAATTTTCTTCAAGGTATGAAACAAATTCATCAAGCGTTTCACCTGCGCCTGTTAATTCAAGAGTCATTGTTTCAAGCGAAACATCAAGAACTCTTGCTCCGAATTTTGCGTTATATGCCAAAACGGAATTTTTTTCGTCAATTCCTTTTGCGTGAACCTTAACAAGAAGAAGTTCCGATGAAACAGAGTTTTCTTCGCTGAGGGTTAAAACCTCTTTAACTATTTCAAGTTTTGCAAGTTGGCGCTTAATCTGCCTGAAATTTTCAGGCTCGGTTACGGTTTCAATCGTCATTCTTGAATATTCTTCCTTCTCGGTTTCCGAAACGGTTAGAGAGGAAATATTGTAGCCCCTTCTTGAAAAAAGGCTTGCAACACGCTGAAGAACGCCGCTTTCGTTATCAACAAGAACGGAGAGTATTAATTTTTCTTTCATTGCTTTCCTCCTTAATTGAATTCTTCAATAATATCTGTATGAGCGCCTCCCGGAGGAATCATCGGAAGAACATTTGAATCGGGGCTGATTCTGCAATCAATAAGAACGGGACCCTGAGTTTCAAACGCTTCCTTAACAACGGAAGGAATATCATCATTTGTATTGATTCTCAGACCCTTAACGCCAAACGCTTCGGCAACCTTGACAAAATCGGTTTTTCTGTTTGGGTCTGTGTCTGCAAAACGGTTTGCATAGAAGAGTTTCTGCCACTGGCGAACCATTCCGAGAACTTTATTATTGAGAATAAACATCTTAACCGGAACATTATATGAAGCCATAGTTGCAAGTTCCGCAAGATTCATATGGAAACCGCCGTCGCCTGCAAAAAGAACAACGGTTTTATCGGGACATCCTATCTGACCGCCGATTGAAGCGCCCATTGAATAGCCCATTGTTCCGAGACCGCCCGAAGTTAAAAGTGTTCTCGGATGTTTGAATTTATAGAACTGAGCAGCCCAGAGTTGGTGCTGACCGACATCTGTTACAACAATTGTATCGTCATCAGTTATTCTGTCTATTTCTTCAATCAGCGTCTGAGGATTGACGAAATCGCCGATTTGATTCTGAACAAAGGGACGGCGGAAAGTTTCGATTTCCGCTCTCCACTCGCTGTGGTCAAGTTGCTCAATCGCCCTTGTCAGTTCGGGAAGAAGGTCTTTCAAATCGCCTCTGAGATGATAATTTGAATTGATATTCTTATCCATCTCGGCAGCGTCTATATCAATATGAAGAATCTGAGCATTAGGAGCAAACTTTGCTCTGTTTCCCGCAACTCGGTCTGAGAAACGCGCGCCGCAGGTTATGAGAACATCGCAGTCGTGAGCCGCCTTGTTGCACTCAAAATGACCGTGCATACCAATAAGACCGAGATGAAGCGGATGACCGTTTGGAAATGCGCCGAGTCCCATAAGAGTTGAAACAACGGGAGCGTCTATTTTTTCCGCAAAAGTTATAAGCGCTTCGCCTACGTTTGAAATTATCGTTCCGCCTCCTGCATAGATAAGGGGCTTTTTGGCGCTTCTGAGAAGTTCAACAGCGTTTTCAAAAGTTCCGCTTATCGGTCTTGGTGCGTCTGCGGGAACCTGCGCTTCTTCGGGAGTGTATTCGCAGGTTGCTGCGGTAACATCCTTTGTTATATCAATAAGAACGGGACCCGGCCTTCCGCTTTGCGCAATTTTGAACGCACGGCGGATTGCAGGCGCAAGTTCTTCAATATTTTTAACAAAGAAATTATGCTTTGTTATCGGCATTGTTATTCCGCAGATATCAACCTCCTGGAATGTATCCCTTCCGATAAGAGAACTTGCAACATTAGCAGTTATTGCAACAACGGGAACAGAATCGAGATAAGCAGTTGCAATTCCCGTTACAAGATTTGTTGCGCCGGGACCTGAAGTTGCAAAGCAAACACCGACTTTTCCGGTTGCTCTTGCATAACCGTCGGCAGCATGAGCGGCGCCCTGCTCGTGAGCGG
>JAFYFO010000191.1 GCA_017543725.1 Eubacterium sp. | reverse complement strand
CCGTCTTTGATATAAAGCGCCGAGGCAACGCAATCTTTAACACATTCCGAGCAGCCGACGCCCTTTTCTCTGTTTATAACAATCTTATCCATAGTAATTCTGCCTATTCATTTGTTTTTGGATAGTATATCACAGAAAAGATATTTATACAATAGTAAAAGCGCTTGCGAAAACTTTCATACACAATGCGGCATTTGTTAATCATATCGGTTGACATTAACGCTAAGGAAATATATAATATTAAATATATTCGGCAAAATCGGCGAAAGCCGATGACGCAAAGCCACGGTGTCTAAGGATATTATCTAAGGATATTATTTATTGATTGACCGGCTGCAAAACAAAATGTTTTTTTATCTGTTGCAGCCGCTCATATTTCAGGGAGGTGAGCAGATGAAAAACGCCCTAAAAAATTTACGCGACTGGCTTTTTCCCGAAGTCAGCCCCGAAGTAACAAGAGAAGTAGACGCGCTTAATGTTCTGGTTATCAATGTTATGGCAATTTTTTACGCGGCAACTCTGCTTGTTGCTATTATTCTTGAATTAACGGGAATTGTTAAGCCCGAAAACGAGCAGGTGGCTCTGTTTTCCCTGGTAACGGGATTTATTTTCTGCATTGTTATTCATGTTGTTTTTGCATATATCAGGCGGCACTGCGTTGAAAACCACACTTTAATCAAGATAATTGATGTTGTTTTTTCCGTTGTTATCCTGCTTTGGGTTATTTCAATTTCAGCAAGAATGTATAACCTCGGAAACCAGATTGTTTCTTTTTACTGCATTGTTTTTTCACTTGTTTGTTTCACGGTTATTCATCCTGCAACAAGCATTCCCCTGTTTTCCTCGGCGTTTATCTGCCTTTATATTATCGCTTATGCAATAGACGGCGCCGCGGAAATTTCACCGTTTAACTTTATGTCCTTTATGCTGATAAGCATTGCGGGCTCCGTTGAAAAATACAGAGTTACAATTGATAAAATCAATAAAAATCTGAAAAGCGAAGCGCTCAACGCATCATATCTTCATATGATGCGCCACGACCCTTTAACAAAAGCGCAAAACCGAAACGCCTTTGTTGAGGATTCTCCGAACTACTACGGAAAATGCCTTGACTTATGCGTTTGCGATGTTGATAATTTCAAGCAACTCAACGACACATACGGCCACCTTGCAGGGGATAAAGTTTTATCCTCGCTTGCGGCGATTCTGATTGATAAATTCGGCGGAGAATCGGTTTACCGTTTTGGCGGAGATGAATTTATTATCATAAAGGAAACCGGCAAAAACAGCGATTTTTCAAAAGACTGGGAAGATATTCAGCCCCTTGTTTATGATATTAAAATTGATGATATCAACGCATATGTCGGCTGCAGCGGAGGAATTTCAAGAGGCACTCCCGAAAACGGAAAAGACTTTCAGGATTTAATGACCTCAGCCGACAAAGAACTTTATAAAATTAAAAAACAAAAAAAGAGCGCTTCAGCCTGAAGCGCTCATTTATTTTTTATATCTTTAAAATCATATCGCGGTGCAAAACGCTCTCTTCAAGATATTCACCGGAAGTGACTTCAAAACCGCATTTTTCATAAAAACCAATCGCCTGCTTTTGCGCGGCAACATAGATTTTTTCGCAATTCATCAGTTTCGGAATTTCGCTTATCGCCGTTTTCATAAGTTCGCTTCCGAGCCCGTTTTTGTGAACAAGAGTTAAAACTCTGCCGATTTTAACGGTTTTTTCGTCATACTGATACGCCCTGAGATAGGCGCAGACTCTGCCGTTTTGCATAGAGAAAATATGATAACTTTTATAATCAATACCGTCTGCATCCGTGCAGCAGATATGCTGCTCTTTAACAAAAATTTCACCGCGCGACCTCAGTATTTCATAGAGTTCTGCCGTTGATAACTCATCAAAACTTTTAATAATCCAGTCCATTTATATTCCCTCTCATATTTATGCCAGCATCGGCAAATCATCGTCAACGGGAAGATTGAGCAGATAATTTATTGCCCATAAAACATCTTCTTCCTCCGAAGTTCCGCCCGTTATATCCGTTTTTTCCAATCGTTCTTCGTCTGTCAAAATAACATCTCCTTTTGTTTTCTTCCCTTAGTTTAACACCGATTAAGTTAAATGTAAACAAAATAAATTTCGGCGTCCCAAAGTTGGGACACCGAAGATATTTTAGTATTTAATCGGGGTTGAATTGAGATATTTATTAACCATAAGCGCAACTTTGAAAACGATTGCGTCGTCAAACTCTCTTAAATCAAGACCTGTTAATTTCTTGATTTTTTCAAGACGGTAAACAAGGGTGTTTCTGTGAACAAAAAGTTTTCTTGATGTTTCGGAAACATTGAGATTGTTTTCAAAGAATTTCTGAATTGTGAAAAGCGTTTCCTGGTCGAGTGAATCAATCGAGCCTTTTTTGAAAACTTCTTTGAGGAACATATCGCAGAGCGTTGTCGGAAGTTGATAGATAAGGCGCGCAATACCGAGATTTTCATAACTGATGATTGAGCGCTCCGTATCGAAGACTTTGCCGACTTCAAGAGCAACCTGCGCTTCCTTGAAGGATTTTGCAAGTTCCTTGATTCCCGTTACGCAAACGCCGATTCCGATTATTGCATTGCAATAAAACTCCGTTGCAAGAGTGTCGCAAATCGACTGAGCGAGTTTTTCCAAATCCTTGCTTTCAACATTCGGGCGAACTTCTTTAACGAGAGCAATATCGGTTTCGTTGATATTTATGATATAATCCTTTGATTTATCGGGGAAGAAATTCTGAATAACGTCGAAAACCGAAATATCGGCGCTGTTTGTTACCCTGATGAGGAAAACAACCCTTGACGCGTCGTTATTGAAATGAAGTTCCCTTGATTTTATATAGATATCGCCCGGAAGAATGTTATCAAGAATAACATTCTTAACGAAATTGCTTCTGTCGAACTTTTCATCGTTGCTCTTTTTTATCTGGTCGAGCGCAACGGCGATAATTCCCGCATAACTTCTGCTTGTTTCATCCGTTCCGTCAACAAAAGCCGCGTATTCGGGATGAACACTGTCGCCGAAAGCCTTATATGTGCAGGATTCAACGCAAATCTGAGGTCCGTTGAAAACTCCTGCTGCGATAACGCCCTTTTTAACTTCGCCGATTAAGCCAAGTTCACTGCAGGCAATAATTGAGCCGCTTTCATCAATAACTCCGATAACCTTATCGGTTACCTCGCGCATCTGATTAACAACGCCCTGAAATAATCTGTTTGGCATAAATTAGCCTCCCTTATATATTAAGTATCGAAATAATGCACAAAAACTATTTACTTCAATTGTTAATATTATACAAGGGTTTTTGGGCTTTTGCAACCTTTTTCACAAAAAATATTTTAAAATTCTGTTAATTTTGCATAAAGTAAACAAAGCGCACAATATCTTGTGCATATGTATGATAATTATAGGCTATATAGGCAACAAAATTCAACAATAATCAAACTTAGTTAAATATGATTTGCATAATTTGACAAATGGCTTTTATAAATATATAATATAAGTCGGAGATGATGACTATGAAAAATAAATTCTTTACCAAAGAAAATATAATGTGCGTTGCCGCAACAATCATAATCGTTTTGTCCTACGGCGCGCAGAGAATTATTGAAGCGGTTTTGTCCCCCGATAAAAAACTCGCTTTGATTCTCGCGATTATTTACACGCTTTTGCTGGCTGTTGTTTTATGGCTGATTTCAAAGAGCAATAATTCATATTTCGGAATTCTTGCCGCGCTTATCGGATATAAAATGATGCCGCCCCCGAACAACTTCCTTGCTCAGACAACTGTTGACGGCTCAACGCTTTATTACCTTGTCGGCAGGGCTGCGGTTGTTTTGTTTATAGTTATTATTTATAAACTCTATAAAATGCAGGAAGAGCCGCACGAAATAAGGTCGCTTCCGCTTCTGACGATAATGCTCAGCGTTCCTTTCTTCAACGGCATTTCGCAGGTTATAACCAATTATCTTCTATATAAAACAGGCAATATGCTTTATTGCTATTTCGCGCAGTTTGCGCTTTATACCGCTGCTGTTTTGCTTATTCTTGCAATCGCATATATCAGCGGCTGCTCCTCTTTGAAATTCACCGCTTATTTTGAATACACCGCACTTTCAATAAATATTCTTCGCCAACTCGGCAAGATAGGATATTTTGCGCTGAATCACGAACACATAAGCAAGAGTTATTTCGTCTGGATTGGAATATACGCCGCTTTGATGATTTGCTTTGCGGTTGCAAGAAAGAAGAAAGAAAAAGAACTTGCATAAATAAAAAAATTCGGCTCTTTTTGAGCCGATTTTTTTATTTGCTCACTTGAAATATATATCTATATATGGTATAATCCTTTTGTTTATTTACCATATAAAGAGAAGGTTTAGTTATGAAAAAGGTTTTATCCGTTATCCTCTGCGCTATTATTATTGCCGCGCTTTTCGGATGCGCAAAAAAAGAAGAGCCTGCAACAACAACTCAGACAACAACTCAGACAACCCAAACAACAACCGCCGCTCCGGTTTACACAAATCCGCTCACGGGAAAAGAGGGCTACAACAAATCAGCCGTTGGAGTTCGCCCCGTTGCGATTGTTGTTGAAAACCTCCGCCCTGCAAGACCTCAATGGGGAATCGGAAGCAGCGATATCATTGTTGAGGGCGAAGTTGAAGGCGGAATCAGCCGTATGCTCTGGATTTATGCCGATATGACTTCTGTTCCGAAAAAAATCGGACCCATCCGCTCGGCGCGTCCTTCATATGTTAAGTTCAGCGAATTTTTCGACAGCATTTATATCCACTGGGGAGGAAGCCACAGCAAGGGCGGCTACACCGGCGGATACGGCGTTATCAAAAAAGACAAGGTTGACCATATCGACGGAATGAACGGCGGAAAACTCTTTTCAAGAGACACAACGAGAAGGGTTTCTTCCGAACACAGAGGAATTCTCAACGGCAAGAAAATTCCCGAAGTTATCAAGGATAAGAAATTCAGAACGGCTCTTGATGAAAACAAGTTTTCAAATCTTGAATTCAACGAGAGCAAAGTTGCCGCAGGAAGCGAAAAGGCTGAAAAAATCAGCGCCCGCTTCTCAAAGAGAACCGACACGAGAAAATTCACCTATAAAGACGGCAAATATCATTGCTCCGACTGGGAAACAGATGTTAAATTCCAGAATGTTATCATTCTCAGCGACGAAACGAAATATATAACAACTCCCTACAAAGGCTCTTCAACAACCTATGTCAACTATTTATACAAGGGCCACGACGGCTACTACGCTTCAAAGGGAACTCAGACCAAAATCAAGTGGGAAGTTAAGGATAACAAACTCTATCTCAAAGACCTTAACGGAAATCCGCTTAAAATAAATCAGGGCAAATCCTATATCGGACTTGCTTCTTCAAACAATGGGGGAAAAATCACTTTCACCAACACTGAAGGATAAAAACTATCGGCGCAGTTTTACACTGCGCCTTTATTGTAAGCAGAGTGAAACGAATCCGAACCGCCTGAAACGCAGTTCTTAAGCGAAATTCGAAATATGCAAACACAGGAGAAAAAATGAAAAGAAAAATTGATATGCTTGAAGGGAATGCGCTGAAAAACATTATTCTTTTCGCACTTCCGATAATGTTTTCTTCTCTTCTTCAATATAATTATGCACTTGTTGATAATATTATTGTCGGCAGATATGTCAGCACGGACGCACTCGCTGCAGT
>JAFYFO010000190.1 GCA_017543725.1 Eubacterium sp. | reverse complement strand
GGTTAAACTCATCAAATCTGTTTGACCTATTTCGTTTTCATCTTCGGATAATTCCGCTTCCTCGGAAACAGACTCGCTCTGCTCGGCGGGTTCTTCCTCATCTTCCTGAACGGGGGGAACAGCAAAAGCAAAATCCTCGTCTTCGACAGTTTCTTCAACTTTTTTCTCTTCTTCGGGAAGTGAAAAAACAACTTCATTTTCTTCGGGTTTTGCGTCATTTTCGGCAGGAGCGGTTTCTTCTTCGTTTTCGCCGACTATTTTCATAACTTCATCAATTGTGTCTGAAACAGGGGCTTCGGCTGAAGAAGCGCCGTTTTCCTCCAGATTGTTTTGGTTTTGTTCATTCTGCGAATGATTTCTTATTTCTTCTAAAATCTTATCTATATCAAGGTCACTCATAATAATGTTACGAACAAAAAGTTCTTCCTTTCTTCAAAGTCTTGTATGATAAATCATTATACTTTTATTAATTATACCATATATCGAATATTTTTCCACAAAAGTTACACAATTGTAATACTATTGCAAATAATTGAATTATAAGTTATAATTTGTTTAGATACAACCGATAAAATGCAAAGAGTCCGGAGAAAACGCTATGGCTAAAACAATTCCAATGATAATAACTAATGATAGTATTCTGGTTAAAAAGAAAGAGGGCGATGAATTTGTTACATTCAAAATGCCCGGAATTGATGTTGATTGCAATATCCCTTTTTATCATCAGTTCGCCAAAAAGATTTCAGAATGCCAGTATAATTTCAAACAGTTTATAAAAAAAGAATACGGAAAAAAGTATTCAAAAAGCGTTCTTGCAATCATAACTCCCGACGACACAAGTCCGCTTGAATATATCTTCATAAATGAATTCTTCCTGAACAGCGGCGCCTGCAAGGCGGTTTGCCAGATGACAATGGGACAGGCAATATCAAAGAATCATTCAAGATATATATCTGTTTCGAAGTCTTCAAGAAATATTATTTTGCAGTATATAAACAACAATGAAGTTTGCGCAAAAAAATATTATGATTTCAATAACTACGATATCAAATCAATTTTTGAAGACGCCAAGCGCCTTCATATTGATATTGAATATGAGGGCGTTCCCGTTTTTGTTAATAACCTCAATATGAATATGGAAGAGTTTTCCGAGATGGGTCAGATTGTAACCCCGAAGGAATTTCTTGATAAAATTGCGGTTATTGATGTTGAAAAAGTTTAATTGTTACCGAATGGAGAGAAGTTATGAAAGGTCTTAAAACGATAATAATAGTTCTGATAGTTGTTATTCTTGCTGCGGTTGCGTTTATTGCAGGGAATATGACTAATTTCAAATTCGGTTTCGGCGATGAAAAAACTGTTCGCAGTGAATATAAAATATCTGAAAGTTTTGAAAGCATTGATATTCAGTCGGGCGCCGAAGATATTTTATTCATCAAAACAAATGAAAGTGGGACAAGAATCGAAACAAACGATTTTCAAAGCGTTAAGCATACTGCAAAGGTTGAAAACAAAACTCTTAAAATTCTTGTTTCGGATGAAAAGTCAAATCATATTTCATTAAAAGCGGGTCAGCCGTTAACAATGAAAGTTTATCTTCCGAAAACAAATTTTGCGTCGCTTAAAATCAAAGGCTCTTCGGGTGATGTTGAAATACCCGAGGGAATGAATTTTGAAAGCGTTGAAATAAACGAATCTTCGGGGAATATAAAACTCAGTTCGCTTTTCTGCAAGGAGAATATCAAACTTTCCGTTTCTTCGGGAGATATCGTTTTGAATAATATCAACTGCGCTTTTCTTTCTGCGGACTGCTCCTCGGGCGATATGACTTTTGATAATATCAAATGCAGCAAACTTGAATCCCTCGGCAATTCGGGAAATCTCAGTATGGACGATGTTGTTGCAACTCACACTTTCAATATTGAAAGAAGTTCGGGAAATATAAGGCTTGATGAATGCGACGCTGAAAAAATCAGCATAAAAGCAAGTTCGGGAAATGTTTTGGGAAGCCTTAAAAGCGGAAAAACATTTATAACCGAAACTTCATCGGGAAGCGTTCATATCCCTGATAATATTCCCGGTCAGGAATGCAGAATAGTAACGAGTTCGGGCGATATCAATATCAGCATAGATGATTAAAACAAAAAAGGGGACTGCCTTTCAAAGCAGTCCCCGTTTTTTTGATTAATATTTCTTTTTGGATAACTCGATTATTTCTTTGATTAAAGAAGGATAGTCAATTCCGATCGCCTTTGCCTCCTGAGGAAGAAGGGAAAGCGAAGTCAGTCCCGGAAGGGAGTTTGCTTCAAGGCAATAGAACTCGTTGTTTTCTTTTGAGAGAATGAAATCAATTCTGCCGTAAACTTCAAGACCCAAAACATCAAAAACTCTTTTTGTTGCCTTCTGAAGCCTTTTTGTGTCTGCCTCGCTGAGTTCGGCAGGGCATATTTCAGTTGTCATACCCTCCTGATATTTGTTTTTATAATCATAAAATCCTTCTTTCGGAATAATTTCAATAGGGGGAAGAACTTCGTTTCCGAGAACGCCGACGGAAAATTCCCTTCCCTCAATATATTCCTCGATTATAATTTCATCTTCATATCTGAAAGCGGTTTCAACGGCGTTTGCAAAATCCTCTTCGCATTTAACAATTGAAATTCCAACGCTTGAACCGCCCGAAGTCGGCTTGATAACGCAGGGGAAATTATATTTAAGAGAAGAGCCCTTTTTTGCAAAAATATATTTTGCATTTCTTATAGCGTTTGCATCAAGCATCTGCTTGGTTATGTATTTATTCATTGCCATTGCGCTTGCAAGACAGCCCGAACCCGTATATTTTATTCCGAGAAGGTCGAACGCCGCTTGAACTTTTCCGTCTTCGCCGTCTTCACCGTGAAGCGCCATAAAAACAAAATCAGCCCTGCTGCAGATTTCAATAACATTTTTTCCGAAAAGGCAATCGGGATTTGAGCCCCTTGCTTTTTTTATGTCTTCAATACTCGGGTCAACAATTCCGATATCCTTGATTGAATTATAACTATCCGCTTCCTTTTCAAAAAACAAATCGGCATTTCCTTCATATCCCATAAAAACATCAAGCAAAACCGCGTTTTCGCCGATTCCTCTTAATGCTTTAACAACATTTTTTCCTGTTATCAGGGAAACATCGCGCTCCGTGCTTATGCCCCCTGCCAAAACAACAATATTCATAAAAAAGTTATCTCCTGAAATTTCATTCAATATATTATATTACATTTGATTTCAAAAGTCCATAAAAAAAGAGAGCGAAGCCCTCTTTTTTATAAATATTCTCTTAAATCGTTTGACAGTCTGTCTTCAAGACCTATCAGGTTTTTTGCGATTTCCTTTGATTTTTCATCAGCGCTTTTATATTGATTAAGATATCTTGCAAGCGACTTAACGCCCATATTGCAGCCGTCTGTCATCAGGTCTGCAATCGTTTCATCCGTTGGCTTTGCAAGCATTTTAACATTCGTTTTGATAAAACTCATACTTTTAGCCATGGGATTTGGATTTTTCCCCGAATCGCTGTGTTCATCAAGAAGCGCTCCGACTTCAATGCTGAGCACTTCGTGGCGGCGCTTACATTCATCAAGCATATCGCGCATTTTTTTGTCTTTAACCTGCAAAGCAACTTCTTCAATTGAGGATAAGCCCATTTTGATTCCTGTGTCGCATTCCCTTAAAAGTTTAACCGTGTCGCCGTCTTTTCCGACTGTTTCTTTCATTTTAATCACACCTTTCGGAATTAGTATATCCAAAAAATGCAAAAAACAACGGGCTGATTATTCAGCCCGTAAAATTTTATTTATCAAATTTGTCTTTAACCTTATCAATCAAATCCCCGACTTTTTTTGATGAGAGAATTTTTTTATACGCCGAGTCAACAATCAGCGGATGCATAATTTCAACGAAGCCGAGAATCGGAGAGTTTTTAACTCTGTATTTCTGCTTCGGAACAGGACTTGTCAGCGCGTTCATAACAGCGTCAACAAGATATTTCGGGTCGTTTGCCATTTTGAGTTCGATATCCATCATAAACTTCATTTTATCAAGCACATCGCTGTACATAGTTGTGCTTTTTGAAAGTCTGTCGAAGGATTTTGTTGTTGTTCCGTGCATTGCGGTTTTGAAGGAACCTGGCTGAATTTTGATAACGGGAATATCAACAAACATAAGTTCTCTTCTGAGAGAATCGTTATATGCCTCAACGGCGTATTTTGAAAGAGTGTAGGGTCCGTTGAAGGGCTGAGGAGTCATCCAGCCGCACTCCGAAGAAGAGTTGATAATTCTTCCCTTTGCTTTTTTGATGAGGGGGAAGAAGGTTTTATTCATACGGACCATTCCCATAAGGTTTACTTCAAGCATATCGGAAACGATATCAATATTGCCCTCAACAAGGCTCGCCATCTGCTGAACGCCTGAAAAGTTGATTATAGCGTCGAGTTTATCGGTTACTTTTGAAACTTCTTCAAACGCCGCGTCTATGCTTTCCTGATTTGTTACATCAACGCACAGGGGATGAACATAAGTTGTGTTTTTAAGTTCTTCAAGAGCCCTTTCATTTCGTCCGCAGGCAAAAACATACCAGCCGCTTTCGGAAACTCTTTTTGCAATTTCTTTTCCGAGGCCGCT
>JAFYFO010000020.1 GCA_017543725.1 Eubacterium sp. | reverse complement strand
GCCGAAGAGAACATTTTTAACGCCCTTAACGGTCTGAACATCCATCTTGCAGGTTGTGCTCATCAAAACAACATGACCTGTGTCAACAATTAACTGCTGACCTGCTTCAAGATTATATTTGATAGCGGAGCCGTCTATTTCAATGAATGCAGTTCCGTTTCCTGAAAGTTTCTGCATAATGAATCCTTCGCCGCCGAAAAGGCCTGCGCCGAATTTTTTCTGGAAAAATGTTGAAAGCGTTACGCCCGAAGTTGACGCAAGGAAGGAAGCCTTCTGAGCAACATATTCGTGACCTGCGCTGATTTCAATCGGCATAATTTCGCCGGGAAGTGAACTTGCAAAAGCAATTGTTCCCGTGCCGCCCTGAGCGGTGTATTTGTTCTGGAAAAGGCTTTCCTTTGTTATCATTCTTCCGAGCATTTTGCCGAGTCCGCCGTTTGAAGATGTTTCCATCTTCATATTGGGGCTCATCCAACTCATTCCGCCGCCTTCGGTTATCATTGTTTCATTGGGCTCAACCGTGCAGATAACAACGGGGAAGTTTCCACCCTGAATTTCGTACTTCATAAATTTTAACTCCTTTATAGTTTTTTATCTTTCTCAACAGCCTTATCAACTGCATTTTGAACTGCATTTTCAAATCCGTCACCCTGAAGAGAAACAACTCCTTCAATCGTTGTTCCGCCGGGGGAGCAGACTTTATCAACCAAATCCCAGGGGTGTTCGTTTGATTCAAGAATCATTTTTGCGCTTCCTAAAACCGCCTGAGCAGCAACATAAAGCGCAGTATCCTTCTTCATTCCGTTTTTAACTCCCGCTCTTGCAAGGGAGTCGATAAACATATATGCAAAAGCAGGCGAACAGCCGCCCAAAACTCCGAAAAGAGGGAACTGAGCCTCATCAAGATACATAACTTTTCCAACTCCGCCGAAAAGTTTTTCGCAGAGCCTTTTTTCATCTTTTGAAACATCTTTGTTTGCGGTGTATGCGCTTATTGCCTCGCCGACTTTTGCATTGATGTTCGGCATAACCCTGATTATTGCATTATCGTGGGTTAAGGAATTTCTGATAAAATCAATCGTTTTTCCCGCCGCAATAGAGATTAAAAGGGTTTTGCTCTCTTCAAGCGTATAATTAACTTCGTTTAAAACAGAGGCTAAAACATTCGGCTTAACCGCAAGAATAACCGCGTCGCTCTTTCTTATAACATCCGAAGCGCTCTCGCAGAGATTAACGCCGTGTTTTTCGGATATTTTTTCTGTTGCAGGATAAAAAACATCAAATATGTTTATATCCTTTTCATCAATAATTTCTTTTTTAATTACGCCTTCAATAATGGCTGTTGCCATATTTCCGCATCCGATAAATCCGATTTTCATTTTATTTACTTCCTTTAATTTATATAATAATTTTAGCACATTAAAGCACGATAATCAACCATTTTAACCCTTTAATTTAAGATATTTTTCTTTTGTTGCCATTCCGCCCCTTATATGCCTTTCAGCCTTGTTTTCCTGAAGAACCTTATCAACTTCCTTTGCAAGCAGGGGCGCGGTTTCTATAAGGCGCTTTGTTACATCCATATGAACCGTTGATTTGCTGACTCCGAAAACCTTTGCCGCCTGCCTAACTGTTGATTTTGTTTTGATAATATATTCTCCGATTTCCCTGCATCTTATATCGGTATCTTTAATCATATAATCACCGATTAATTATATGTTTTGCTTCTTATAATAATTCAGAAAGTATTTTCATTTATTAATTTGATATCGAAAAAGTCCCGGGGCAAAGTACCCCGGGATTTTAAATCTTAGTTATCATCGGTTTTATGTGACTCGGCATAGTCTTTTAAGAAATCAACAAAACTCTGAGAACGTATGTTTTCAACGCGTTTATATTCATATTCTTCTTTTTCTTCAACTTCTACGCCGTTTTCCTCAATTAATCTGAGTTTTAAAGTGTCGCCGTGGATTGAATATTTATAAACAACACTGCCGACAGTTGCAGGATTTGAAAGGGTCAGCCTTGAAGACTGAGCAACATAGTTTGCCGAATAACTGAAAGAGGAAATATAACTGTCGTATGTGCCGTCGTCCTTGAATTCATAAGCCGTCAGCCCTTTATCGCCCTGCCATTTGCCGATTAACTGCTCTTCATTTGCGGTAAACATATCCGTCATCATCTGCTTTGGAGATTCCTGATGAACAGTGCAATAAATTGCGGAGGGAACAAGAATAATCAGCAAAACCAAAATAACGGCAATTAAAATTATCTGATTTTTTTTGAGTTCTTTAAGTTTTATTTTCAACTTATTTCAGTCCTTTTTTCTTAAGAAGTTTTTCAATCTTTTCTGAGTTGTCAAGAAGAGAAGAAACGGATAAATCATGGTTGATTGTGTCAAGGAAATATGCGAGATATTTTGAAAGGTCAACGCTTTCATACCAATCTCTTGAAAGGAGTTCGGGAGACTGATAGATTCCGTTTGTTGTGAAAACCTTTTCAAAAACGCCGTTTTTGTGTGCCTCGTCAAATATTTCAAGACCGTTGCAGAACAATCCGAAAGCAGTGCAAACAAAAATTCTTCCTGCTTTGAGTTCTTTGAGTTTTGTTGCAACATCAAGCATACTTTCGCCCGAAGAAATCATATCGT
>JAFYFO010000189.1 GCA_017543725.1 Eubacterium sp. | reverse complement strand
CGCCAACCATTAAAAGAGGATAAATTATTCCGTGAATGGGTTTGCTCATTTTTGCATAATTCTTAGCACAATAGAATGAAAGGGTCAGAATCAGCGTGAATTTTGCAATATCCGACGGCTGAAGCGTGAAACCCCCTATCGGAATCCATCTTTTGAAATCGCCGTTATCCGTGAGATAAATCAAAACGACTATAAGAAGAAGCACCGTTATCGCAAACAGCGGTTTGATTATCACTTTTAAAAGTTTATAATTCAATTTTGAAACAGCAAGCATAACAATAACGCCGACAACGGCAAAGAATAACTGGCGGTTAAAGAAATAATAAGAACTTCCCCTGTGCTGAAGCGCATAGGGATAGGACGCCGAAAAAAGCATAACAAGCCCAATTGTTAAAAGGGCTATTGTTATTGCGAAAAACGGAATATCCATACCGCCGAGAGTTAATATATCGGATTTTCCGAATGAAAAAGGGTTATTCTTTTTTATTACTTTATTGCTTTTGGTTTCGCTGTTTTCCGAAGGGGTGTTGTACCTTTTCGGAGGTTCTAATCTGTCAGACATAGTTTCACCTTTTTATCAGCGCACAAAGGTTATAGGAAAATATTCGTTTTGCGCTGTTTAATATCCGAAAGCCACGAGCAGAACTCCCACTGCGCAGCCGATTGCGTTAACAGTTGAAAAGATAACGCAGATTTTCTTTTCTTTCCAGCCGCACATCTCAAAATGATGGTGAATCGGAGCCATTTTGAAAACTCTTTTGCCGTGGGTCATTTTGAAATATCCAATCTGGATAACATCGCTCATTGTTTCGCAAACATAAACTATTCCAATCGGAAGAAGAAGCAACGGGCATTTTATTGCAAATCCGAGAGCGGTTATCATTCCGCCGAGGAAGAGCGAGCCTGTGTCGCCCATAAAGGTTTTGGCAGGATTCCAGTTCCAGCACAAAAAACCGAGAACTCCGCCGAGAAGCGCTCCTGCAAGAATTTCAAGACCTGCAAATTTAAGAATAGCGCCTATGCAGATAAACGCGATTGCCGCGGTTGCCGTAACGCTTGAGCAAAGTCCGTCGATACCGTCGGTTAAATTAACGGAATTAACTGCGCCGTAAACAATGAACAATGAAACAAGCCAGAATATAACCTCGCTGAGAATATTTTTTTCAAAATTAATTGTTCCGAGAAACGGAATTTGCCAGGTTGTGTTGTGAGAAAGTCTGAGAGTTGCAATATATGCAACGGCAACAAGAAGTTGACCCAGAGTTTTCTGTTTTGCTGTTAAGCCTTCATTTCTCTTCATTTTAATCTTGATGAAATCATCAAGGAAACCGACTAATCCGAAACCGAGCGCAAGAAGCAAGCCTGCAATAAGAAGAACCAAATCGCTTTTTGCCTCTTTCTGAAGGTCGTTTGTTAAATCGGAAAGAAGATTTCCGCCAGTTAAATGAAAAATAACCGAAGTTATAATGAATGAAAGGGTTATTCCGATTATAAACATAATTCCGCCCATATTCGGAGTTCCCTGCTTTGATTTATGCCACGAGGGTCCTATTTCAAGAATAGTTTGCCCGAATTTCAGTTTTCTCAGCCAGGGAATGATAACAAATCCGAGGGCTGCCGTTATTCCGAATGCAATAACAATGCTTATTATAACCATAATGCTTTCCATAATTTATCCATCCTTTTCTTTTTGAAAAAAGCAATTATCTGCCGAAATACTCATTAACAATTTCGCGCTCGTCGAAATGAATTGTTCCTTCGTTTAAAATCTGATAGGTTTCGTGACCCTTTCCTGCAAGAAGGATGATGTCCTTATCTCTTGCGTTATCAAGCGCATAGAAAATTGCCTCTTTGCGGTTTTCGATAACTTTATAGGGCGTTTTTGTGTTTTTCATTCCCTCAAGAATATCCTTTATTATATCCGATGGCTTTTCGTTTCTCGGATTATCGGAAGTAACAATGCAAAAATCCGAAAGTTCCGACGCTATTTCTCCCATAATCGGTCTTTTGGTTTTATCCCTGTTTCCGCCGCAGCCGAAGAGAGTTACAACTCTTCCCTCGGCTATTTCCCTGAGTGAGCGGATGATGTTTTCAAGTCCGTCGGGCGAATGAGCGTAGTCGATAATAACGGTATAATCAGTGTCAGTCGGAACAACTTCGATTCTTCCCTTAACGCCGCCGCATTTTGCAATTGCTCTTAAAACGCTTTCAAAATCAAAGCCGAGAGTTATTGCCGAGGCGATAGCGCAAAGCGAATTATAAACCGAAAATCTTCCGGGTATCGGGCATGAAACCCTTCCTATTCTATCCGTTAAAAGTTCATATTTAACGCCGCTTGCCGAAAAGCAAACATTTCTTGCGGTGAAATCGGCGTTGTTGTTTCCAACCGAATAGGTTTTAACTTCGCAGGGCATTCCCTCAACGATTTTCATTCCGTTTTCATCATCAAGATTTGTCAGCGCCGTTTTGCAGTTTTCAAAAAGGAGTTTTTTAGAATTGAAATAGTTTTCCCATGTTTTATGATAATCAAGGTGGTCCTGAGTTAAATTGGTGAAAACAGCAAGTTCAAACTGAACTGCCGCAACTCTTCCCTGAGCAAGCGCCTGCGAGGAAACCTCCATAACGCAGTATTCACATCCCGCTTTAACCATTTTTGCAAAAAGCGACTGGAGTTCATACGGGTCGGGCGTTGTGTAGTGCGCAGGATAAACCTCGTCGGCAACCATATTCTGAACAGTTCCGATAAGCCCTGTTTTCTTGCCGAGATTATCAAGAATTTGCTTT
>JAFYFO010000188.1 GCA_017543725.1 Eubacterium sp. | reverse complement strand
TTGCCTTGACCTAAGCCAAATCAGCTCATTTTAAACTGCTTCGCACCTGAAATGCTTGGAATTAAGATGAAATTTGGATTTTGAGGTCGCAGCTTTACTGGCGTAATGCAAGAGTGAAAAATTCGAATTTCGCTTAAGAACCGCATTTCAGGCGGTTCGGATTCATTTCACTCTGCCTAAACAATAAAATATATTTCAGTTTGTTGACAATAATATTATTAAACATTATAATTGTTTTATATTAAATTCCCGGTGGTATTATTATGAAAAAAAGAATTATTGCAGTGCTTTTTTCACTGCTGATATTATTAAGCATTTCGCTTCCCTTTATGGTGTTTGCGGTAAGCCCGATAACCGTTTCAGACGGCAGTGAAATATATGTTTACCCTATAAACGGCAGTGATATAACCCAGAGCCTTAAAAACGCGTTTTCTTTCTGCTCAGAGTTTGATGATAAAACATTTACCGTAACCGTTCCTCAGGGCGAATACATCGTTTCTTCGCCTCTGACCATAAGCGACAACACAACTCTTGATTTGAGCGCAAATGTTGTTTTGGCAAACTCTGAGAGCAACACAAATATTTTTATAAGCAAGAGAAATGTATACGGATATAACGGCTCAAAGAATATAACCGTTCTCGGCGGTTTTATAACCTATTCTGAAAAATATAGCAGCAACAGTTGCCTTGTCAGGCTCGGTCACGCAAAGAATATAACTTTTCTTAACACTGTTTTTGAAAAAAACAATAATTCCCATCTTGTTGAACTTGCGGCGTGCAATAATATTAAATTCGAAGGCTGCACTTTCAAGGATTCAAAGGGAAGCCTTTCAAAAACAAGCGGCGAGGCGCTGCAGATTGATATTCTTGAAGAATCAACTCATTTTCCGAAAATGCCCGAATATGATTCAACAATGAATAACGGCATAACCGTTAATAAGTGCAGTTTTTCTAATCTTCTGAGAGGTGTCGGAACAGGTTCGGGATTTGCGGGATTATATCAAAAGGGAATAAAAATAACAAATTGCAAATTCAATAATATCCGCTCAACTGCAATAAACTGTATGAACTATGCTCAAAGCGAAATCAGTTCCAATATAATAACTAATTGCGGAGAAGGCATCAGATATTATATGATGATGAACGATTCAAACCTCGGCAAAATGTCTTATATAAGCGGCGAAGGCTCTCCGATTTCCGATTGCAAAACAAAGATTTCAAATAATAATATCAGCGTTAAAAGAACTGCTGATGTTTCAAAAGCCATCGGAATGTATGTTTTCGGAAATAATATAACCGAAAGCAAAAACGCGCCGTTTAAAAAAGGCAATTATTGCGTTGGCAATATCAGCATAACAAATAATATTGTTAAAACTCAGGATATCGGAATCAGATTATATGATGTTAATAATTCGCTTGTTTCGGGAAATGAAATCAGCGGTAATACCAATGAATTCGGAGTTTTCCTTAACAGCAATTCTAAAACAAACGAAATAAGCAAAAATAAAATCAAAAACTTCAAAAACGGAATTTATATCAAAAACGGAAACAGCAACAAAATTAAAACCAACACCCTTGAAGCAAATTCAAACGGCGTTTTGTTTGCCAAGGGCGTTTCGGCAAAGATTTATAAAAACACCTATAAATCAAATATTAAAAACGATTGCTATTCTTTCGGCGATAAAAAATCTTATTCCTTCACAAATCTTTCAAAGCCGAAAATAACCGTTTCAAAATCGGGCAAAACGGCAACGGTTAAATGGAAAAAGATTAAAAACGCTGAAAAATATCAGATTTTCCGCTCAAAAACCCAAAGCGGAACTTATACGCGAATTGCAACCGTTTCATCAAAAAAACTAAGTTATAAAGATAAAAAACTGAAAAAAGGAACTTATTATTATAAGGTCAGGGCAAAGAGGGCGTATAATTCGGTAACTCTTTATTCTTCCTCTTCAACTCCCTTGAAGTGCAAAATCAAGTAGGTGAAAAAATGACATTGCAAGAAATAATTTCCTCATCCGATAATATTGTCTTTTTCGGAGGGGCAGGCGTTTCAACGGAAAGCGGCATACCCGATTTCAGAAGCGTGGACGGTCTTTATAATCAGAAATACGATTATCCGCCCGAAGAAATACTGAGCCACACTTTCTTTGAAAGAAAAACGCAGTATTTTTATGATTTCTATCGTGAAAAAATGCTTTTCCTTGACGCTCAGCCAAACAGCGCTCATAAAAAACTTGCCGAACTTGAAAAAGCGGGCAAACTCAGCGCAGTTATAACTCAGAATATAGACGGACTTCATCAGAAAGCGGGCAGCAAAAATGTTTCT
>JAFYFO010000187.1 GCA_017543725.1 Eubacterium sp. | reverse complement strand
TTATATTAAATTTTATATATCGTATCATTTTGACGATAATATACTTGACAATAAATTTATATATTGATATAATTTAAGTGATAATCCGAAATTTAATAACTTTTGCGGATAATTGCTCAAATGGTGGTATTATGCTTATTTCATATGCTGATTGTATTTCTCAGTACGGAAACGACTATAAACTGAATAAAGCAATCGCGGCAGGAAAACTCTTTAAGATTAAATCCGGTGTTTATTCAACGAAGAAGAATTCATCCGATTTTGAAGTGATTGCTTTTAAATACCCCAATGCTGTGTTCACTATGAACAGTGCGTTTTATTACCATTCCCTGACAGATGTTATCCCCGATATATATTATCTCGCAACTGACAAGGACGCGGCAAAAATTTCAGATAGAAGCGTTAAGCAGGTTTTTGTTCGTAAAGAGTGTTTTGATATCGGAGTTACAACAATGAATTACCAGGGTATCAATATCAGAATATACGATTTGGAAAGGATGCTTATTGAACTCATAAGAAACAAAAACAAACTTCCTTTTGATTATTATAAAGAGATTATCGGAAACTTCCGCAATCGGGTTTATGAACTTGATATTCAGAAGTTGCAGGAATATATAACTCACTTCCCGAAATCACAAGCGATTTTTGAATCCATTCAGTTGGAGGTAATGTGATGATTGATTTATATGAACTTATAGAAAAAGCGAAAGATGAGGGATATAGCGAAGCAAACGCACAGTCGAAGGTCTGTCAGGATATTGTTCTTAGTCTGATTGCTCAAAGCAGTCTTAATCGTAATGTAACAATCAAGGGCGGAGTTGTTATGCGCAGCATTTCAAAAGATGCTCGCCGTGCAACACAGGACATTGATCTTGATTTTATTAAATATTCTCTGCAGGATGATTCTATTATTACATTCATTAATAAACTAAATTCCGTCGGTGATGTTTCAATTGAAGCAACAGGCAGAATTGAAGAACTGAAACAGCAGGATTATCACGGCAAACGAATACATATTACCATTACGGATAAAAACGGATACACGCTTTCAAGCAAAATGGATTTAGGTGTACACAAAAATTTTAAGGTTGAGCAGGAAGAATACTGCTTTGATGTGGGAATTGATGATGAAGGCGCCAGCCTTTTGATTAATTCCAAGGAGCAAATGTTTGTTGAAAAACTGCGTTCAATTCTGATATTCGGAGCATTTTCTACAAGGTATAAGGATATATACGATATTTATTTTCTTTCATCGCTCGTTGATAAAATAAAACTGCGTAATACTCTTGATGCTATGATTTATTCCGATGATGGAATGAGAGAGAACGACATTAACGATATTATCCGCAGAGTTCACACAACTTTTACAGATGAAAGATACAAACGCAATCTTTCAACCTCAAAGAAGAATTGGCTCGGCGTTGATAACAAAACTGTACTTAACGGAATAGTTGATTTTCTTCTTTCAATAAAATAATATTCAACATTTAATTCAAAAAACAGGACTTTCCGAAAAAGGAAGTCCTGTTTTTTGAATTACAGAATAATAACTATGCATTATTTCTTCGCCGTAACGCTCTTTGCGCTGCTCCATTTTGAATAGTATTTCTTTCCGTCAACAACCTTATATGTTCTTATTCTGACATAATATTTTTTATTTGCTTTAAGTCCTGAGATTTTTTTGCTTGTTGTTTTATTCTTTGAAACGGTTTTGGTTACTTTGCTCTTTGTGAACTTTTTATTTGCCGCGTACTGGAGTTGGTAGCCCGTTGTCTGAGCGCTTTGCTTGCTCCATTTAGCGGTGAAGGATTTTTTGCCTGCCGAAACCTTTGAGAGTTTTGTTGATTTTGGGTTGATTTTAAAGGTTTTTGAAAGGCTTCCCGAA
The DNA here is from genome assembly GCA_017543725.1 of Eubacterium sp. Taxonomy (GTDB): domain Bacteria; phylum Bacillota; class Clostridia; order Oscillospirales; family Acutalibacteraceae; genus Eubacterium_R. Next base: position 2,214 of record JAFYFO010000187.1, on the reverse strand, counting down.
TAGTTGCCCTTGAAAGTAAGAGTAACTTTTGCCGTTCCGACCTTGGTGTTTTTGGAATATTTGGCAGTGTAGTTCTTTGAAGAAATCTTGTTGCCCTTGCTGTCTGTAACTGTTATTTTCGGCTGTTTTGCCTTGCCTGAATAGGTGTACGCGGATGTTGAAAGGGTTATCTTTTTGGGATAGTAAATCGTTGTTTTTTTGCTGATTTTTCCGCAGATAACGCAGGCTGAAGTTATATTGCCGTTTTTCTTTGCTGTTGCCTTTGTAACGGTTGTTTTAATAACTTCTTCGGGATGCTCAAATTTTTGGCTTTTAACTTCATCTTTGAAATATTCAAGGGATAAAAGAGCGTCTTTTGTTGCATATGCGTTTGCATTAGCATTATCGCTGTAGCAGAAAACGCCTGCTTTATTGCTTTCAAAGCCTTCAACAAGGTTTTTGTAGTATTTAAACGCAGTACCGAGTTCGCCGATTGAAGCATATGCCATCATTGCAAGGGCTGTTGAATCGGCGTTTACATCCGGCGTATACTGAGCGTTGCAGAATGCGCCGTTTTCCTTGGTGTAGGTTTTAATAACGGCTTTTGCGTCATCAACATACTGAGCATAGTCGTTTTTATATTTTGCGATTGCGGTTAAGAAATGAGCCGTGTTGTCGCAGGAAAAGCCCCAATAGTTAAGACCGCTGCCCGAAACATAGAAATCAGTAATGTATTTATCGCAAAGGGTTTTTGCAAAGGTTTCGTTTGCCGCTTCGATTGCCGCCCTGTAGTAATAGGGGTTGTATGATGCGGTTAAATCAAGGCCTTCAAATGCTTCAACAAGATTATATCCTTCAAAATTCGCAGGATTCATATCGAGAAGGGAAAGAATCTGAATAACAGCGCCGTATATTCCCATTTCGCTCTTATATCCTGCAACAGCGGGAGTTATAAATTTTCCGCCGTTTGCATCAAGATTTGCCTTAACGCTTGCAAGAAATGCGGTATTGAATTTGCTCATATCATAGCCTGATTTAAGATAGGTGAGATAATCAACAGCATTATCAACCGTGAAAGTTTTAACGCCGTTTAAAAGATATGTAGCCGCGCCCTTTGTTTCACTCTGAACATATTCGAATAACTCGCCGTCAACCTTGATTTTGCACCACGGAGCAAAAATCGGATTTTCGCCGATTTTGTTTTCAGCGCTGATTTTATATGTTCCCGATTTATCAAAGGAAAGAGTTATTTGTCCGTTTTCATCGGTTTTGCCCGCAGTCTTGCCGTTAACGGTTATATTTGCATCTGCGGCAGGTTTGATAAAGGAATTATAAGAGAAATCGTAACCCTCCTCCGTGAGAGTGAGAGTAACGCCGTCTCCGATAAAACTTTTCTCGCTTCTTGTGTTGAAATATGTGTAGGAATCGCTCCATCCGACAGTGTCCTGATAAAACATATATTCAATAAAATCGCCGTTTTTAACTTTGTCGTTTAATCCGCCCGAATACATTCCGCTGACGCGGTAGGAAAAGTTGCCCGCTTCCTTGCCGAAGGCGCTGTTTGTCCAGCCGCCTGATACCGAAAATGATTCCGTGCTGCCGAGCATATCAAGATGAGCGGCAATTGTTGCGTCAAGAACAGTGGGCTCGCTTCCTTCATCGGAGTAGCCGTATTTATCCGATAAATCAGCCGTAACCTCTATTTTGGTTGGTTCTTTTGTGAATTCACCGTCATAAACGCTGTATTCAACGGTGGTTTTCTTTTGTTCATTTGCAAAAACAGCCGTGCCTGCCCCAAGGCTTGAAACTGCAAGAACAAGTGATAATAAAATTGATAAAGTCCTTTTCATTTTTATCCTCCAATTAAAAAACTCTTCCCGACAAGGGAAGAGTTGAGCATAGCAAAAAAGGGCATCAAATGCCGTTTTCAGCCGAATTCTTCCGTTGCCCAAGAATATACTGAACAGGCATTGAGGACTCAAACCCAGCAAGGTTTTGACCGTCCCTTTTTCACAAATACTGCGTTAAAGCGCCTTGTAAGGCGCCAGCCTTGCTTCACCGCTTTGCCTTGTCTTTGCAAAAAATGCACAGGTTAAAACTGCGAAGCACCTTAAATTTCATAGTTTGCGTTCATTTTTTCGTTTTTTGGTGAAAGCATACTTCCGTATGGTGAGACAAAAAGCGGAAAAAGGGGCGTGAAATATGCAATTTAAGGCTTACTCGATTTGAGTTCTT
>JAFYFO010000019.1 GCA_017543725.1 Eubacterium sp. | reverse complement strand
TTCTTGAAAACGGACCTGCAAGAATTGCAGTTAAGGTTAGCCGTCACGCTCAGAATTCAAAAATCGAGCAGGTTGTTTCACTCGGCGCGCATCAGCAGTTTATCAGGGTTGAAAACTTTATCGACTGGCAGGAGAGAAGAACGCTTCTCAAGGCGGTTTTCCCCTTTGCCTGCAAAAACGAAGAAGCAACCTACGACCTCGGACTCGGCTGCATCAGAAGAGGAAACAACAAGGAAAACCTCTACGAAGTTCCCGCTCAGAAATGGGCGGACATCAGCGGAGAGGATTTCGGAGTTTCAATCTTTTCCGATTGCAAATATGCGTGGGATAAACCTGCTGACAACACATTGAGGCTGACTTGCATCCACACTCCCGCAGGAGCGTTTACAAAAGACGCAAGGCAGGATTTGCAGGACCTCGGAAGAAATATCTTTTCTTTCGGCATTTTCTCCCATAAAGGCGATTTATCATCAAAAACTTCGCAGCAAAGCCAGTTCTTTATCTCTCCCCTGACCGCTTTTCAAACAAGTTCAAGAAGGGAAGGAAGCCTTGAAGACAGTTTTTCGCTGCTCAGCGTTTCAAGCAACAGCGTTATCATCAGGGCGATAAAGAAGAGCGACAGCGATGATGATATTATAATCAGGGTTAACTCGTCATCATCGAATCCCATTAAAGACGCCCGCGTTTCTTTCTTTACGGATATAACAGAAGCAAGCGAAACATACGCAAGCGAAGAATTTATTAAAAAAGCAAAATTCGATAAAAACTCGCTGACTTTCAGCCTGAGCCCGTACGAGGTTAAAACTTTTAAAGTTAAACTTTCGGCGGATAAAAACACCGCAAAGGAAAACTTCAAAAAGATTGCTCTTGATTACAACGCTCAGGGCATAACAAGCGACAGCGATAAGGTTAATGTTATTCTTCAGGGAAGCGGCGCTTCGCTCCCCGATGAACTTCTTAACAAAAACGCAACCATCGGCGGAATCACTTTCAGATTGCCCGGCGTTGAAGACGAAAAGAATGTTCTTATCCCCCGCGAGCAGGAAATTGATATTCCGAAAGGTTCGACAAAACTTTATATGCTTGCCGCAAGCACCCTTTCCGATAAGGAAATAACGTTTTTTGCCGACAACAAAGAAAAGCATTTAACCATTCATTCAATGAGGGAAAATGTTTTTCAGTGGGATATGGCAGGACTTAATCAGCAGGCATATGCAAAGGATGTTAAAACAGGAATAATTCTGACTCACACCCATCATCCCGAAGGAAATCTTGCAAATCAGAAGGCATATTTCTTCCTTTATGAAATTGATGTTCGCAACTGCAAAAAACTCCTTCTTCCCGAAGAAAACAAAGTTGTTATTCTTGCAATGACGGCGGTTAAGAAGTTTTCAAACACCCGCCTTGCAACCGAACTTCTTGACAGAGTTGAGGGCGAGGCAAACTTCAACGGCGTTCCTCCGATTGAAAAAATCATTGATAAAGCCGATTTTGTTACAATCAGAGCAGGAAAAATTCAGGACCAGATTAAAGGCGGAAAAGGCAAAGGCTTCAAACGCGATAATATTATAACAAATATTATTCGCTCTTATACCAAGTCAGAATGGTAAGTAAGGTGTTAGGTTTTAGGTTTTAGGTGTTAGGTTTTTATTTCTGCTTTAAGTCCTTGTTTCTCAATTATACGTTGCCGATGGTGAAGTAAAAAGGGTATGTCTATTCGTTCGCCGATAATACTTGATATATTTTTCGGACGACCGATGGTCGTCCCTACCGACTTCAAAACCTTTAAATAAATCGTAGGGACGATTATCAATCGTCCGCATCGACCGCGTTCCTCGTCAATACCGTATAAATAAAACGAACACTATTGCAACGGGTCGTCGAGGACGTCGACCCCTACAAATGAAACGAATTCAAAACCATTGGCGCATCATTTCCGCGCCCTCCTGATAAAAATTACGAATGATATGAGTTAAGAGTGAAGAGTTAAGAGTGAAGAGTTTCGGGGCGCGGAAATGCGCCGAGATTATTTACTTTGTTTCATTTAAACGCAAATATATTATTTAGCAATCGGTGCGGTGCGACGAGGGCGGCGCACCCTACAATTGTCCGAGCGAAGCGAGTAACCGAAATTCGTCATTCGTAATCCGTAATTCGTAATTTTTATCGGGAGGGCACGGAGACCCTCCCCTACCAACTCGCAACGCGAACCGCGAACCGCGAAACACAATTCTTGTCCGAGGCAACGCCGAGTAACCGAAATTTTCCATTTTGCATTTTGCACTTTGCATTAAAAAAAGCGACCCGAAGGTCGCTTTTTTATTATGCTCCTACAAACGGAATGTCTTCTGTTTCAAACTGTCCGGGTATGTAGGTTGGTGTTTCGCCCGAGGTGGTGATAACATCTGATGAGTTTGTTGTTATTACCTTGAATTCAGGCTCGTTATAAAACTTTGTCATTTGTTATCCCTCCTTAACCGAAATATGCGTTTGCCGCATTGCCGTATAAGAACAATGCCTTTGCAAGTGTTGAAAGATTTGCGTTTGTGCTGTTTGCAAACATCTTAACAACTGAATTTGCCGTCATAACAATATCGCCCTGACTGGTGTTGATTGTTATTGCCTTGTCCATATTTGCAGGCTCTATTCCTGCGATATGAACAACATAGTATCCGCCGTTTTGATATGTTGAAACTGCGAATCTTTCAGTTCCTGTTGTTGCAGCAATGCTTGCGTTTGTTACGCTAATCGGCTCTGTTGAAAGAAGATTGATTTCAAGGTCCGACTTAACAACAAGTGAAGCCTTCTTGATGCATCCCGGTGCTGAGGAAACGCCTGCAACATTGCTTAAATCTGCGCTTTCAACATCGTTATAGAAGCCGTCGTTGTCCTTTGTTGCCATATCATCGGTGTTGTATTCGAAATATGTCTGAGCGGCAGCAGCGTAGTCAAGAGTTGACTTTGCAAGGGCTTTCATTTCGTCTGCCTTTTCGCCGTTGTAGTTTTCGATAATATCACGGCAGTAGGTATAAACACTGTAATCAATTGTATCTATTGCGTTTGTCCCAGCCTGTGCGTCAGCAGCATTTGCATAAACCTTGATTTCGATAGGCTCTGTTGCCTGTGCGGTAGCCTGAACTGCCGAAAACTTCTTTCTTCCGTCTGCTGCGTCGTCAAGAGATGACATAGCCTTAACATCCGTTGAAATATCAGCAGTTTG
>JAFYFO010000186.1 GCA_017543725.1 Eubacterium sp. | reverse complement strand
TGGTGGGAACAACAGGGCTCGAACCTGTGACCCCCTGCTTGTAAGGCAGGTGCTCTCCCAGCTGAGCTATGCTCCCATATGTCGCATTAGCGACGGGTTATATAATACAATATAATTAATTAAAAGTCAACACTTTTTTTAAAATTATGTTGCATTATTTAAGAGTATTTTTATATCTTCTGGTGTGAAAACATATTTTTTGTTGCAGAAATGGCAGTCAACCTCTGTATTTTTATCATCATTTGCCATTTCTCTGAGATTTTCAATTCCTGTTGATATAAGAGCATTTTCAACTCTCTCCCTTGAACAGTTGCATTTATAGCAAAACTGGCTTTCATCAAGTTTATCAAGTTCAAAACCTTCAAGCGCTTTTTTTGCAATATCATCGGGCGTCATTCCCTGAGAAAGCATTTCGGTTACAGACTGAATAGTGCTTATATTGTTTTCAATTTTGGTTATAGCCTCGTCTTCACATCCCGGAAGCAACTGGATTATAAATCCGCCCGCGTGTTTAACAGTTAAATCGGGATTAACAAGAACTCCGAGAGCGCAAACAGATGGAGTTTGCTCGGAGGAAGCAAAATAATTAGTTATATCCTCTGCGATTTCTCCGCTGATAATCGGAGTTTGCCCGATATACGGCTCCTTAAGACCGATATCCTTTATAACATATAACATTCCGTTTGTTCCGACAGCGCCTGCAACATCAAGTTTTCCCTTTTCATTGAGTTCAAGTTCAACAATCGGATTCTGAACATAGGCTCTTGCGTTTCCATTTGAATCGGAAACAGCGATTAAGTCCCCTGCTCCGCCTCCGCCGTTCATTCTGATAGTTACTGTGTCTTCCTTGCCTTTTAGCATATCGCCCATCATTGAGCAGGCTGTTATAAGCCTTCCGAGCGCCGCTGTTACGGTTGCGGAAGGTTTGTGTATTCTTTCAAGTTCAGAAACGGTTTCCGTGCTGTCGCAAGCGATAACATAAGCGCTTCCGTCCTGAGTTATATATCTGACAACTTTATCCATAATTCATCCTTTTTTGCAAATAAAAAATAGTCTTTCGTTTTCATCATCCGGCACTGAAAAGTTTAAATCACCGTAAACTTCAATATCAGTGAATCCCGATTCTTTCAGCATATTTTTTAAATCTTCTTCACTATATGCTCTTTCAAGGAATTCTTCACTGTGTCGCTCATATAATCCTTCATCGTTCTCTATGAAGAAATCAAGTATAATCCTGACAGTATCATTTTCAAGTGTTTCGTTATCCCATGCGAGAAAGAAATCATCTTCATCAAAAATATACGCCTTATTATTTAATGCGGTTTTGTGCTTATAAACGGTGTTAACATCAAAAATGAAAACGCCGCCGTTTCTGATAGAACAGAAAACATTTTTAAATGTTTTCAAAACATCTTCTTCACTCGTTAAATGATTAATGCTGTCGAGGCAGCAGATGCAGGCATCCGCAGGCTCTGAGAGGGCGAAATTCTGCATTTCTGATTTAATCAGTGAGTAGTTACCGCCGATAGAAGAAAGTTTGCTATCGGCGACGGTGAGCATTTCCTGTGATAAATCAATACCGATAACGGAAAATCCGCTTTCAAGCAGTTTTTCCGACATAATTCCCGTGCCGCATGCCAAATCAATAACCTTTTTTGATTTGTTGACATTCAAAATGCCGGAGATAAAATCAAATCCGGCATCATAGTCTATGTTTTCGGTTAAATAGTCATAGTATGCGGCGAAAATATTATAACTGCTCATCGCCGTTTTTATTGTTTATTCTTTCAAAGATTTTATCATATCCGTCGCAGCCGTACTGAAGAGAGCGGTTTACCCTGCTGATGGTTGCTGTTGATGCGCCCGTTTCGCTGACTATATCGGTATAAACACATTTTTCCGAAAGCATTTTTGCAACCGCTATTCTCTGAGAAAGTGTTTTCAGTTCCTGAACAGTGCATAAATCTTCAAAGAAATCATAACATTCTTCTTTTGTTTCAAGAGCAAGAATTGCGTCAAAGAGAAAATCAATATTATTATCTGCGATTTTATTATTCATTTGAAAACCTCCACAGTTTAACTGAATAATATTTTAACACATTAAAGTGTGATTGTAAAGAAAAATCTCCGATTTCCCGGAGATTTAATTATTTGTTAACCTTGTATTAATTTATCGTATATATCAAAACAATCGAAGGTTGAGAAATAATCCTTTTCGGTTTCCGCTCTTCTGATGAGTTCGAAACTTCCGTCCTCTTTAAGAAGAATTTCAGCGCTTTTGAGTTTTCCGTTATAGTTATAACCCATTGCGTATCCGTGAGCGCCGGTATCGTGAATGAAAAGAACATCGCCCATATCAATTTTCGGAAGTTTTCTGTTAACTGCGAATTTATCGTTGTTTTCGCAGAGAGAACCTGTTACATCGTAGAATTCGCTTCTTTTAGCGTCTTCCTTGCCGAGAACCGTTATATGATGATATGCGCCGTACATAGCGGGTCTCATAAGGTTAACAGCGCATGCGTCAACGCCGATATAGTCTTTATGAGTGTGTTTTTCATTGATTGCAGTTGTAACAAGACCGCCATAGGGACCGAGCATATATCTTCCGAGTTCGGAGCAGAGTTTAACATCACCCATTCCTGCAGGAACAAGAATTTCTTCATATACTTCCCTGACTCCTTCACCGATTGCTTTAATATCAACAGGCTCTTCCTTCGGAAGATAAGGA